>NZ_JBEPBF010000149.1:0-23450 GCF_040298985.1 Streptomyces sp. NPDC001093
GCGGGGCCCCCACCGGCGCCCACAGGCCCCAGGCCGCCCACGAGCCACCCCCCGCCCCCGGCAGCCCTACCGGACGCCGCCGCCGCCGCCCCGGCGGCCGCGGGGGGGCCCGCGCCCGGGACGGACGACGCGCCCGGGGACGCCACCGAGGACACCGCGCCCCCGGCGCAGGAGGCCGCCGCCGAGGGACACGCGGAGCACACCGCCCCTCTCGCGCCGCCCGACGACCACCCGCTGGCCTCCTACGTCCTGCGCGTCAACGGCGTCGACCGGCCCGTCACCGACGCCTGGATCGGCGAGTCGCTGCTGTACGTCCTGCGGGAGCGCCTCGGGCTCGCGGGCGCCAAGGACGGCTGCTCGCAGGGCGAGTGCGGGGCCTGCAACGTCCAGGTCGACGGCCGTCTGGTCGCCTCCTGCCTGGTCCCGGCGGTCACCGCCGCCGGCAGCGAGGTGCGTACGGTCGAGGGCCTGGCCGGCGACGGACAGCCCTCCGACGTGCAGCGCGCGCTCGCCCGGTGCGGTGCCGTGCAGTGCGGTTTCTGCGTGCCCGGCATGGCGATGACCGTGCACGACCTGCTGGAGGGCAACCCCGCGCCGACCGAGCTGGAGACCCGGCAGGCTCTGTGCGGCAACCTGTGCCGCTGCTCCGGCTACCGGGGCGTCCTGGACGCCGTCAAGGAGGTCGTCGCCGAACGCGAGGCCGCGCACGCCGTGGACGTCGAGACGGACGCGGACGAGGCCCGTATTCCCCATCAGGCGGGCCCGGGTGCCGGCGGGGTCAATCCGTCGGCGTTCGAGGCGCCGGGCGCGTTCGCCACGCCGCATGCCGCTCCCGGCGGCTACGGCGACACGCCGGCGTACGGCACGCCCGACCCGTACGGCACACCGCCGCACGGCACCCCGGGACCGCACGGCCCGCACGACCCGCACTACGGCCAGGACGGAGGCCAGGCGTGAGCAACGAAGCCGCCACGGCGACCACCGCCGCGGAACCCGCCCCCGAGGCCGAGGCACTGCCGCACGGCATCGGCGCCTCCCTGCCGCACGCCGACGCCCGCGCCAAGACCGAGGGCACCTTCCCGTACGCCGCCGACCTGTGGGCCGAGGGCCTGCTCTGGGCGGCCGTCCTGCGCTCCCCGCACGCGCACGCGCGCATCGTGTCCATCGACACCAGCCACGCGCGCGAGATGCCCGGCGTACGGGCCGTCGTCACGCACGAGGACGTGCCCGGCACCCCGCGCCACGGCCGGGGCACCCCCGACCGTCCGGTGTTCGCCTCCGAGGTCGTACGGCACCACGGCGAGCCCATCGCGGCCGTCGCCGCCGACCATCCGGACACCGCGCGGATGGCCGCGGCGGCCGTCATCGTCGAGTACGAAGTACTCGACCCGGTCACCGACCCCGAGCAGGCCTTCGAGGCCGAGCCGCTGCACCCCGACGGCAACCTGATCCGGCACATCCCGCTCAGGCACGGCGACCCGGAGGCGGTCGGCGAGGTCGTCGTGGAGGGCCAGTACCGCATAGGGCGCCAGGACCCGGCCCCGATCGGCGCCGAGGCGGGCCTCGCCGTGCCGCGGCCCGACGGCGGCGTGGAGCTGTACCTGGCCTCCACCGACCCGCACACCGACCGCAACACCGCCGCGGCCTGCTACGGCCTGTCCCCGGATCGGGTGAAGATCGTCGTCACCGGGGTGCCGGGCGCCACCGCCGACCGCGAGGACCAGGGCTTCCAGCTCCCGCTCGGCCTGCTCGCCCTGAAGACCGGCTGCCCGGTGAAGCTCACCGCGACCCGCGAGGAGTCCTTCCTCGGCCACACCCACCGCCATCCGACGCTGCTCAGGTACCGCCACCACGCGGACGCCGAGGGCAAGCTGGTGAAGGTGGAGGCGCAGATCCTGCTGGACGCGGGCGCGTACGCCGACACCTCGTCCGACGCCCTGGCCGCCGCCGTCTCCTTCGCGTGCGGCCCGTACGTCGTCCCGAACGCCTTCATCGAGGGCTGGGCCGTACGCACCAACAACCCGCCCTCCGGCCATGTGCGCGGCGAGGGCGCGATGCAGGTGTGCGCCGCCTACGAGGCCCAGATGGACAAGCTGGCCAAGAAGCTGGGCCTGGACCCGGCCGAGCTGCGCCTGCGCAACGCCCTCGCGACGGGCGACGTCCTCCCGATCGGCCAGACGGTGACCTGCCCCGCACCGGTCGCCGAACTGCTCCAGGCGGTCCGGGACTTCCCGCTCCCGGCCCTGCCCAAGGACACGCCCGAGGAGGAGTGGCTGCTGCCCGGCGGCCCCGAGGGCGCGGGCGAACCGGGCGCGGTGCGCCGGGGCGTCGGCTACGGCCTGGGCATGGTGCACATGCTCGGCGCGGAGGGCGCCGACGAGGTGTCCACGGCGACGGTCAAGGTCCACGACGGCGTCGCGACCGTGCTCTGCGCCGCCGTGGAGACCGGCCAGGGCTTCACCACCCTCGCCCGGCAGATCGTCCAGGAGACCCTCGGCATCGAGGAAGTCCACGTGGCGCCGGTCGACACCGACCAGCCCCCGGCCGGAGCGGGCTGCCGCGGCCGCCACACCTGGGTGTCGGGCGGCGCGGTGGAGCGCGCGGCCAAGATGGTCCGCACCCAGCTCCTGCAGCCGCTCGCCCACAAGTTCGGCATGTCGACGGAGTTGCTCCAGATCACCGACGGAAAGATCACGTCGTACGACGGCGTGCTGTCGACCACCGTCACCGAGGCGCTGGACGGCAAGGAGCTGTGGGCGACGGCCCAGTGCCGACCGCACCCGACCGAGCCGCTGAACGCCTCCGGCCAGGGCGACGCCTTCGTGGGCCTGGCCTTCTGCGCGATCCGCGCGGTGGTGGACGTCGACATCGAGCTGGGCTCGGTACGGGTGGTGGAGCTGGCGGTCGCCCAGGACGTGGGCCGGGTCCTCAACCCCACGCAGCTGGCCGCCCGGATCGAGGCGGGCGTGACCCAGGGCGTCGGCATCGCGCTCACCGAGAACCTGCGCACCCCGCGCGGCCTGATCCGCCACCCCGACCTGACCGGTTACGCCCTCCCGACCGCGCTGGACGCCCCGGACATCCGGATCGTCAGACTGGTCGAGGAACGGGACGTGGTCGCCCCCTTCGGGGCCAAGTCCGTCAGCGCGGTCCCGGTCGTGACGGCACCGGCCGCGGTCGCCTCCGCGGTCCGCGCGGCCACCGGCCGCCCGGTCAACCGGCTCCCGATCCGCCCGCAGGCGGCGGTGGTCACGGCCCCGTAGGGCAGCGGGGGACACCGCCTCGCGCCGCGCAACGTGCCCGGGGCGCCCGACGTCCTTGCTGGTGCGGGCCGTTGTCAGTGGGTCGGCGTAATGTGCTGAGCGCTGGGGGCGACTGCCCGACGACGTACGCACGCCGGCGCACATGGGGAAGATCGCGGGGGAGCGATGAGCACGACCGAGGCCGGGGTTCCGGCGATCACGCTGACCGAGGCGGAGCTGGACCGGTATGTCTCGCACGCGCCGACGCGCGGCCTGCTCGGCGGCACCGGGCTGCCCCCGGCCACCGGCCTGCTGACCTTCTCCCCGCTGCGCACGCACGGCCTGCGCACGCTCGCCGATGCCACGGACGCGCCGTTCCGGGTGGCGGACGAGCTGCGGGACCGGCTGGTGATCGGCGAACTCCTCAACCCGGCGGGCATGGACCGCGAGTCGATCCTGCTCGACGGCGGCACCGGCGAACTGACGACGGCCTACCTCGTCGATCCCTCCCGCCCCCGCCCCTTCGCGCCCTCCCTGGCCACGCTGTTGCGCTTCGCCGCGGCCACCGAGGAACTGGCGGGCCTGCGCGGCCGTTTCGCCTCCCTCGCGGGCCGGTACGGCCCCGAGACGGCGGCCGAGGCGACCCGCCGCCTCCTCTCCCTCTTCGAGGAGGGCGCGGGCGGCGAGGTCCCGCCGTACTGGAAGGCGGCGGCCCTGATCCGCCCGCTCGCCCTCGCCGCGGGCCCCGGCACCACCTCCGGGCTCACCCTGGACGTCCCCGCCCGACTGCTGGACCAGGAGTTCGGGCACGGCCGGGTGGTCCGCTTCGAAGAGGTCGACTTCCCCGCCACGCTCACGCACGAGCCGACCCGCCGCTTCCTGCGCGAGACCGGGCTGCCGGAGGAGGCGGTCCTCTTCCACACCGACACGGACGTCCCGCTGCCCACGCTCCGCGAGTACGTCACGGAGGAGGGCGCGGACGTCTGCGCGTGGGACGAACTCCCCGCCCACGCCGACCACTTGATCCGGCTCGGCCGCCTGGTCGAGGACCACAGCCTGGTGGTCGACGGCAGAACGGGCGCGGTCCTCACCTTCAGCGAGCCGGACGCGACACTCCATCCCCTCAACACCGACGTCTCCACCCTCGCCTTCACGCTCTGGCTCCTGCACCACGAGCGCACCATCGACGAACACCTCGCCAACGAACTGACGACGGTGGCCTACGACCAGCTGGCCGCGGCGATGATCCACACCCTGTCGGCCGTCGACCCCACGGGCACGGTGCCCGGCACCGACTGGCACTACTGGACGGAACTGTTCCAGGACGAGGCGGGCGGCGTCCTGTGACCCGGCCCGCCCGCGCCATCCGATCGCCCCGGCCTTTTTCGCTCAGGGCGGCGTAAGCCGCGGCCACCGACGCGCAGTTGACCCGTGGGGTGCCGCCTCCTCGCCGTCCACGCCCCGGCCGGCGCAGAAACCGGCCGGGCTGGACGGCATCCGGGACTTCGCGTACCTCCGTCGACGGCACGGAGCCCTGCCGTTTCCGAGCGGCCCGGGGTGGCTCACTCGCTCGGATGCGCTCGGCGGGCAACTGGTGGCGAGGGTGTGCATGGTGAGTGCATGAACACTGCACCTCACCCCAAGAAGACCGTTTCCCTGATGCCGCGAGCCTTCGCGGTGACCGCCGCCCTGGGCATCGCTTGTGCGGCGGGGGTGGCAACCGCCACATCCGCCGTGGCCGCGACGCCTGCCACGCACGTCGCCAAGGCCGCCCCAGCCTACGGCCACGGTGGCGGTGGCGGTGGCGAAGAGAACCAGTGCGGCAACGGTCTCCTCCCCATCCTCAACTTCTGCAACTGACCGGCAACCGAAGGCAGTTCCTGTCCATCAACCACACAACCGCACATGGAAGAAGTCCACCCACCCCCAGGGCGGTCAGGAACAGGGGCAGGACCCCCTCCCTGACCGCCCTGCCGACCACGACCGGGGGTGGCGTCACCGCGGGCCGGCTCCCCTTCCGGGATGCCGCCCGCCTTTTTGCCTGCCGTGGGGACTTGTGCACGACAACGGTCCTGCCTGTGTTGCGAGCTTCCGGTTCCGGTGTGACGGTTTTCCAGGGGGATATGCCAGAGGCCTGGCGCCACTTGGCGCCCCGGTATCCCCGTTGTCCGAGAAGCCGGGTGCCGGCGCACCTATTCGGCTGGGGGAAGCGAACAGAAAGAGGAAACATCAATGGCGAACGGACCCATGGACAGGCGCGACTTCGGCGAGCTGCCCGGCCGGCCCAACGGCCCCGTCACGGGCCGGAACTCCGAGTACACCGGCCGATATGTGGTGCTACTCGACCCGAACAACCAGGAGAACGGACTGAACGCACTGCGTTCCGCCGCCGACATCGCGCCTGTGGAGCGCGTGCGCGGCACCGAGGCCGCGAACGTCGCAGAACTCCTCGAGCGCCCTGACGTCTCGGTGCACTTCGACGAACTCGGTGCCGCCGTCGTCGAGGTGCGGCCTGAGCAGCGCCACGCGCTGGTGACCACGGCCGAGGCGGAATCCTCGATCATGGCAGCGGAACCGGAGCGCATGGTCTACGCCTCGCCCATCACCGCCCCGCAGCAGGCGCCGACCGAGTTCTTCCCCGCCTACCGCAGCGACGAGGACGTGGTCACCCGCCACACCACGGCCGAGATCGCCGCCGCGCACGGTCCGGCCTGGGACGAGCAGAACTGGACCTGGGGCCTGCAGGCGATCCGGGCCAACCTCTCCAGCCTGACCGGACGCGACGTGAAGATCGCCGTCCTCGACACCGGTGTGGACACCGGCCACCCGGACCTGGCGGGGCGCATCGAGGCCACGGTCTCCTTCGTGCCCGGCCAGACCGTCCAGGACGGCAACGGCCACGGTACGCACTGCATCGGCACCGCCGCGGGCCCCGCCCACCCCCAGCAGGGACCCCGCTACGGCGTGGCCTGCGAGGCCCGGATCCTCGCGGCAAAGGTGCTCAGCAACGCCGGCAGCGGCAGCGACGGCCAGATCCTGGCCGGCATGGCGTGGGCCATCGCCCAGGGCGCACGCGTGATCTCCATGTCGCTCGGCGCCGCGGTCCAACCGGGTGAACTCTTCCCCCAGACCTACGAGATTCTCGCTCAGCGCGCGCTCCAGCGCGGGACCGTGATCGTCGCCGCCGCGGGCAACGACAGCAACCGGCCCCCGAGCATCCAACCCGTCAGCCGGCCCGCCAACTGTCCTTCCATCCTCGCGGTCGCCTCGCTCGACAAGGCGCTCACGACGTCGTTCTTCTCCAACGGCGGCATCAACGGCCAGGGCGGCGAGATCAACATCGCCGCGCCCGGCAGGGACGTGCGCTCGGCCGCCCCGGGCGGCGGGTACCAGGTCCTGAGCGGCACGAGCATGGCCACACCGCACGCTGCGGGTGTCCTCGCCCTGCTCGTCCAGGCGAACCCCAACGCCACCGCGGCCGCCCTCGTGGCCGGTTTGCAGTCCGGTGCGTTCCCGCTGATGCAGCCCGTCAGGGATGTCGGCGCAGGTCTGCTCCAGGCGCCGTGAGCGAGTCGTCTCCCTCCGAACCGGTCGGGGTCATCCTCGCGGTCGACCCCGACCGGTTCGCGGAGGTGGTTGAGGCACTGCGCGGGGCCGGGCTGACGGTGACGGCGGAACAGCCGATCGTCGGCACGCTCTCCGGCACCGTGGCAGAGGACCGCATACCGGCCCTGGCGGCGCTCGACGGCGTCGAATCCGTCGACCGCGAGCGCACGGTCCGGCTTCCTCCGCCCGACTCCCCCATCCAGTGACAACCGAGCCGGGAACCGAGACGGACGGACACAAGGGTGGCACCCCTCCCGGGGTGCCACCCTTTCGTCCTACCCGGTCAGGAAGGCAGAGGCCGTGGCGGGATTCGAACCCACGTAACTCGCTTTGCAGGCGAGCCCCTGAACCACTCGGGCACACGGCCGTGTTGAGTTGTCTTTCCCGGCCGTGACGGGAGGCGAACCCACATGACTCCCCGCGAGCGGAGCTCGCTGATGGATGCAGCGCAGGCGAGCCCCTGAACCACTCGGGCACACGGCCGTGTTCGTGGAAACGACGTTATGGGGAGGGGCTCCGGGGGCTCAAGGCGGACGGCGGTGCTGCAATGCGACTGCCATACCGCGTTCATGAACGACCTGGGGCGTACGACCAAGGTCGGAGTACGAGCAGGACCACCGACAGGGGTCAAACAGCACTGTGCGCCTTACTCTGGCGACCATGAGTGCCCTCGAATCCCGTGATGCCGCTGTGGTGAGCTCCGTCGGGCAGGGCGACGGCGTGCTGAGCCGGGCCTACCGGGCGCTCAGTGTCGGGATCGTCTCCGTCGTGCTGCTGATCGCGTTCGAGGCGACCGCCGTCGGCACCGCCATGCCGGTCGCGGCGCGGGAGCTGGACGGCGTGGCCCAGTACGCGTTCGCCTTCTCCGGGTACTTCACGACCAGCCTGTTCGGCATGGTGCTGGCCGGTCAGTGGTCCGACCGGCGCGGGCCGCTCGGGGCGCTGACCACGGGGATCGGGGCCTTCGCCGCGGGACTCGTCGTCGCCGGGACCGCGCAGGTCATGTGGGTGTTCATCCTCGGCCGGGCCGTGCAGGGCCTCGGCGGCGGACTGGTCATCGTCGCCCTGTACGTCGTCGTCGGCCGCGCCTACCCCGAGCGGCTGCGGCCCGCGATCATGGCGGCGTTCGCGGCCGGCTGGGTCGTACCGTCCATCGTCGGCCCGCTCGCCTCCGGCGCCGTCACCGAGCACCTCGGCTGGCGCTGGGTCTTCCTCGGCATCCCGGTCCTCGTCGTCTTCCCGCTCGCCCTCGCCCTGCCGCAGATACGCCGCAGGGCCTCCGGCCCGGTGGACCAGGAGACCGGCGCCGGCTCCTTCGACCGGCGGCGGATCCGCCTCGCCCTCGGCATCTCCCTCGGCGCCGGCCTCCTCCAGTACGCCGCCCAGGACCTGCGTCCCCTCTCCCTCCTCCCCGGGCTGGCCGGCGCCGCCCTGCTGGTGCCGGCCGTCCACGGTCTCCTCCCGCCCGGCACCTACCGCGCGGCCCGCGGACTGCCCTCCGTCGTGCTGCTGCGCGGGCTGTCCGCCGGCTCCTTCATCGCCGCCGAGTCCTTCGTCCCGCTGATGCTGGTCACCCAGCGCGGACTGTCCCCGATGCTCGCCGGGTTCTCGCTGGCGGCGGGCGGCTGCACCTGGGCGCTGGGCTCGTGGGTGCAGTCCCGGCCGCGCGTGCAGCCGTACCGGGAGCGGCTGATGACCGCCGGGATGGTGCTGGTCGCCGCCGCGATCACCGCCGCGCCCAGTGTGCTCGTGCACTCCGTGCCCGTCTGGACCGTCGCCGTCGCCTGGGGCTTCGGCTGCTTCGGCATGGGCCTGGTGATCTCCTCCACCAGCGTGCTGCTGCTGAAGCTGTCCGCCCCGGAGGAGGCCGGCGCCAACTCCGCCGCGCTCCAGATCTCCGACGCCCTCTCCAACGTCGTCCTCCTCGCCGCGACCGGCGCCGCCTTCGCCGCCCTGGGCGGCGGCACGGCGGTCCCCGCGTCGGCCGGCGGCGCCCATCCCGCGGCCTTCGCCGCCGTGTTCCTGCCGATGGCGGGGGTGGCGTTGGCAGGGGCCTGGGTCACGACCCGGCTCAGGGCGGCACGGTGACGTGGGACATCGGGGCGCCGCCTGCGAGGACCCGTACGCGCGGGGGGCCTGCGGCGGCTGTGACGTGGGTCCCACCCACGGGCGACCCGGCCCCGTTCGCGCGTTGACACCGTCGGGGCGCCGGTAGGGTGGCCCGGTTGTCATACGTAGCCGATCCCGCCCGTCACCCACCACCGCCCCAACGGACGCGCCGCGCGCGGCCCCTGAATTCCAGCCCCAAAAAACGGAGACCGTGACTACTACCGCCGCTTCCTCCGCTCACTCCCACCACCTGTCGCCCGCCTTCCCGGGCCGCGCGCCCTGGGGTACCGCCAGCAAGCTGCGTGCCTGGCAGCAGGGGGCGATGGAGAAGTACGTACAGGAGCAGCCGCGTGACTTCCTCGCCGTCGCCACGCCCGGCGCAGGCAAGACCACCTTCGCGCTGACGCTGGCCTCCTGGCTGTTGCACCACCACGTCGTGCAGCAGGTGACCGTGGTCGCGCCGACCGAGCACCTGAAGAAGCAGTGGGCGGAGGCGGCGGCCCGGATCGGGATCAAGCTCGATCCCGAGTACAGCGCGGGTCCCCTCGGCCGGGAGTACGACGGCGTCGCCGTCACCTACGCCGGCGTCGGCGTGCGGCCCATGCTGCACCGCAACCGGGTCGAGCAGCGCAAGACGCTCGTCATCCTCGACGAGATCCACCACGCCGGTGACTCCAAGTCCTGGGGTGAGGCGTGTCTGGAGGCCTTCGAGCCGGCCACGCGCCGGCTCGCGCTGACCGGTACGCCGTTCCGCTCCGACACCAACCCCATCCCCTTCGTGACGTACGAGGAGGACAACGCCGGCATCCGGCGGTCCGCCGCCGACTACACGTACGGGTACGGGTCCGCCCTGTCGGACGGGGTCGTCCGGCCGGTCATCTTCCTCTCCTACAGCGGCAACATGCGCTGGCGCACCAAGGCCGGTGACGAGATCGCCGCCCGGCTCGGCGAGCCGATGACCAAGGACGCGATCAGCCAGGCCTGGCGTACGGCGCTCGACCCCCGCGGCGACTGGATGCCCAGCGTGCTGCGCGCCGCCGACCAGCGGCTGACCGAGGTCCGCAAGGCCATCCCGGACGCCGGCGCCCTCGTCATCGCCTCCGACCAGGACTCCGCCCGCGCCTACGCCAAGCTGATCCGTGAGATCACGGGCACGAAGGCGACGCTCGTCCTCTCCGACGACGCCGGCGCCTCGAAGAGGATCGACGACTTCAGCGAGAGCGACGACCGGTGGATGGTCGCGGTGCGCATGGTGTCCGAGGGCGTCGACGTGCCCCGGCTCGCCGTGGGCGTGTACGCGACGACGATCTCCACCCCTCTCTTCTTCGCGCAGGCCGTCGGGCGTTTCGTGCGGTCCCGGCGCCGCGGCGAGACCGCGTCCGTGTTCCTGCCGACGGTGCCCGACCTGCTGACCTTCGCCAATGAGATGGAGAAGGAACGGGACCACGCCCTCGACAAGCCGAAGAAGGAGGGCGAGGAGGACCCGTACGCCGAATCCGAGAAGGAGATGGAGGAGGCGAACAAGCAGCAGGACGAGGACACCGGCGAGCAGGACATGCTGCCCTTCGAGGCGCTGGAGTCCGACGCCGTCTTCGACCGGGTGCTGTACGACGGCGCCGAGTTCGGTATGCAGGCGCACCCGGGGAGCGAGGAGGAGCAGGA
This sequence comes from Streptomyces sp. NPDC001093, assembly GCF_040298985.1. NCBI lineage: Bacteria > Bacillati > Actinomycetota > Actinomycetes > Kitasatosporales > Streptomycetaceae > Streptomyces > Streptomyces sp. NPDC001093. Next base: position 10,620 of record NZ_JBEPBF010000149.1, read on the forward strand.
CTACCTCGGCATTCCGGGGCTGCTGGAGCCCGAGCAGGTGCAGTTGCTGCTGCAGAAGCGGCAGGCCCGGCAGATCGCGCACAGCCGCAAGAAGCCGGACAGCGAGGCCGACCTGCTGGAGCTGCCGGCCGAGCGGCGGCCGGTGGTCACGCACAAGGAGATGATGGAGCTGCGCAAGCAGCTCAACACGATGGTCGGCGCCTACGTCCACCAGAGCGGCAAGCCGCACGGGGTGATCCACACCGAGCTGCGCCGGGTCTGCGGGGGACCGCCCAGCGCGGAGGCCACGGCCGGGCAGCTGCGGCAGCGCATCGCCAAGGTGCAGGAGTGGGCCACACGCATGCGGTGACCCCCCAGGGACTGGCGCGTGTCAGTTCCTGGGGCCTGTGCGTTTCCGGACGAATGACGGCAGGCCGGATCTCGGCTTGACCGGATTCTGGACGAAGACTTCCGCTCAGCGAACCTGCTTCGCTACTGTCCCGCTACGCACACGCCCCGTGGCAGCGCCGCCGCGGAGCGCAGCCGTGAAGCGACATGGCCCGGAGCCGCCGGGCGTCCTGCCGATCGGCGGCCTCTGAAGCGCGTCGCCGACGGGACTCGGTGACGCATCCGCCGTTCAGAGGGCCGTCGACCTCACCACCAAAGGAGTGGGCGTCGTGACCGCGGAGACCTCTCAGACGCTCGACCGGGGACTGCGGGTCCTCAAGCTGCTGGCCGACACCGACCATGGGCTGACCGTCACCGAGTTGTCCATGAAACTGGGCGTGAACCGTACCGTCGTGTACCGGTTGCTCGCCACGCTGGAACAACACGCCCTCGTACGACGCGACTTGGGCGGGCGAGCCCGGGTCGGGCTCGGGGTGCTGCGGCTCGGCCGGCAGGTGCATCCGCTGGTGCGGGAGGCCGCGTTGCCGGCGCTGCGGTCGCTCGCCGAGGACATCGGGGCCACGGCGCATCTGACGCTGGTGGACGGGACGGAGGCGCTGGCGGTCGCCGTGGTCGAACCGACCTGGACCGACTACCACGTGGCGTATCGCGCCGGGTTCCGGCATCCGCTGGACCGGGGGGCGGCCGGCAAGGCGATCCTGTCCGCGCGGCAGTCGCCGTCCGTGGATCCCGGGTACACCCTCACCCACGGCGAGCTGGAGGCCGGGGCGAGTGGGGCTGCGGCGCCGTTGGTGGGGGTCACGGGCGTCGAGGGCAGTGTGGGGGTCGTGATGCTGGCGGACTCCGTGCCGGAGCGGGTGGGACCAAGGGTGGTGGAAGCGGCGAAGGAGGTCGCAGAGGCCCTGCGCTGACCCGTCTGCTTTGCCCGTCCGGCCAATCCCCGCCCCGCACCTTTGGCCGATCCGCACACCCCGCCGTCCCTCCCCCTCCGCATCATCAAGGGCCATACAGCCCCGAGGCGGAGGGAAGAGCGCGGTGGACACAGTTGGCACCCGGCCGGAGGCCACAGCACAAGAAGCAAGCACCACACGTCGGCTCACCCGGCGCCGGCCGGTGCAACACCTCGTCGGCGAAGCGGCCGGCAGCCCGCTGAAGCGGACCATGGGCGTGGCCCAGCTGACACTGCTCAGCGTGGGCGCCACCCTCGGCACCGGCATCTTCGTGGTGCTCGGCCAGGCGGTGCCGGAGGCGGGGCCGGCGATCGTCGTCTCCTTCGTGCTGGCCGGCGTCACCGCCCTGTTCTCGGCGCTGTCGTACGCCGAGCTGGCCGGCATGATCCCCGGCTCGGGATCCTCCTACAGCTACGCCTACGCCACCCTCGGCGAGCTGGTCGCCTGGGTCTGCGGCTGGTGTCTGATCCTGGAGTACGGGGTCTCGGTCGCCGCCGTGGCCGTCGGCTGGGGGCAGTACGTCAACGAGTTGCTCGACCTCACCTTCGGCGTCACCCTCCCCGACTCGCTCAGCGCCCCGCCCGGGGCCGGCGGCACCCTGAACATCCCCGCCGCCCTCATCGTCGTACTCGCCATGGTCGTCCTGCTGCGCGGGGCCAAGGAGAGCGCCGTCGCCAACACCATCATGGTCGGCATCAAGATCGCCGCGCTCGTGCTGTTCTGCGCCGTCGCCTTCACCGCCTTCCGCGCCGGGAACTTCCACCCCCTCTTCCCGCTCGGTACCGCCGGCATGAGCGCCGGGGCGGCCTCGCTGTTCTTCTCCTACATCGGGTTCGACGCCGCCTCCACCGCGGGGGAAGAGGCACGCAACCCCCAAAGGGACCTGCCGCGCGCCATCATCCTGTCGCTGATCCTGGTCACCGCCCTGTACGTGCTCGTGGCCGTGGCCGCGCTCGGCGCCATGCCGTGGAAGCAGTTCGCGGGGACCGAGGCCACGCTCAGCGAGGTGCTCGTACGGTCCGTCGGCGGCGGGAACCTGTGGCCGATCCTGCTGTCCGTCGGCGCGGTCGTCGCCACCACCAGCGTGGTGCTCACCGTGCAGTACGGGCAGATCCGCATCCTCTTCGCCATGGCCCGGGACGGGCTCGTGCCGCCCCTGTTCGCCAAGGTGCACCCGCGCACGGGCGTGCCCCGCGCCAACACCGTGATCGTGTCGGTGTTCATCGCCGTCCTCGCCGCCCTCGTCCCGCTCGGCAGCCTCGCCGACGCCACCAGCATCGGCACCCTCTTCGCGTTCATGCTGGTCAACCTGGCGGTCGTACTGCTGCGCCGGCGCGGCCCCGGCATCCCGCGCTCCTTCCGGGTGCCGTTCTCGCCCGTCACGCCCCTGCTCGGCGTCGGCTTCTGCGTCTACATGCTGGGCAGCCTGGGCGCCGACACCTGGATCGCCTTCGGCGCCTGGATGGCGGCCGGGCTCGTCATCTACGGCCTCTACGGCATCCGGCACTCCAAGCTCGCCCGGACCTCCCCGGAAGACCTCGCATGACCGCCCTCGACCTCACCGCCGACGTCGTCACCCTCACCCGCGCCCTGGTCGACCTGCCCTCGGAGAGCGGGCGGGAGGCGGAGCTCGCCGATGCCGTCCACACCGCCCTGCGCGCCCTGCCCCACCTGGCCGTCGACCGGGTCGGCAACTCCGTCGTCGCCCGCACCCACCTCGGACGCGGCGAACGCGCCCTGATCGCCGGGCACCTGGACACCGTGCCGGCCGCCGGGAACCTGCCCTCCCGGCTGGCCGACGGCCGCGTGCACGGGCTCGGCGCCTGTGACATGAAGGGCGGGGTGGCCGTCGCCCTGCGGCTGGCGGCCACCGTGTCCGCGCCCGCCCGCGACCTCACCTACGTCTTCTACGAGTGCGAGGAGGTGGAAGGGGACCGCAACGGGCTCGCCCGCATCGGCGCCGAGCGGCCCGAGCTGCTCGCCGACGCCTCACTCGCCATCCTCATGGAACCCTCCGACGCGGGTGTGGAGGCCGGTTGCCAGGGCATCCTCACCGCCGAGATCGTGGTTGAGGGCGCCCGCGCCCACACCGCCCGCGCCTGGCAGGGCGTCAACGCCGCCCACAAGGCCGGCCGGGTCCTTCAGCGGCTCGACGCGCACCGGCCCGAGCGGGTCCGCGTCGACGGGCTGGAGTACCGGGAGGGGCTCGGCGCCGTCGCCGTACGGGCCGGGGTCGCCGGGAACGTCGTACCGGACGAGTGTGTCGTCACCGTCAACTGCCGCTTCGCGCCCAGCCGTTCGCCCCAGGAGGCGGAGGCGTACGTGCGCTCGCTCTTCCCGGAGTACGAGGTGCGTGTCACCGAGGCCGTCGGCGGTGCCCCGCCGCACCTGGACCGGGTCGGCGACCTCGTCGCCGCGCTCGGCGCCGAGCCGCGGCCCAAGCTGGGCTGGACGGACGTCGCCCGGTTCGCCGCGCTGGGCGTGCCCGCGCTCAACTACGGCCCCGGGGACCCCTCCCTCGCCCACACGGCGGGGGAGTACGTCCCCGTGGAGCACCTCGAGCGCTGTGAATCCAGGCTCAGGGCGTGGCTGAGCTGAGCCCGCCCAGTGCCCTCAACTGCAGCCAGAGCACCAGCCGTTCGTCGGGGTCGTCCAGGTCGACCCCGGCGTGCTGCTGGAGCTGGCGGAGGCGGTAGCGGCAGGTGTTGGGGTGGACGGCGAGGAGTTTCGCCGCGCCCGCCATGTCGCAGCCCGCGTCGAACCAGCAGACCAGGGTGCGGGCGTACTCCGTGCCGTGCGCGGCGTCGTACGCCAGCACCCGGCGCCAGGCGCCCGCGCTCAACTCCCGCCGCTCACCCATCACTTCGGCCAGCCGCAGCAGCGTGACGCGGGGCCGTACCTCGTCCACGACCGCCACCGGCAGGTCCGCGTCCAGCACCCGCAGCACCAGGTCCGCGTCCGCCCGTGAGCCGGCCAGCCCCGCCGCGTCCGGCACGACCTCGCCGAGCGCCGCCCGCACCGGCACCCGCAGCGCCTGCCCCGCCCGCGCCACGATGTCCTCGGCCAGCCGCTTGTGCCGCTCACCGGAACCGGGCAGCACCGCGTACACCACCCCGTCCACCAGCACCCCCGCGTGCCGCCCGTAGCGCGCCTCGCACTGCAGGCGTACGACGTCCAGCAGACGCAGCGCCGTGCGCTCGGCGTCCGGGACGCCGACGGCGGAGTCCAGCACGAAGGCCGCCACCCGGGCGGGACCGGCCAGGCCCAGGCGCTCGGCGGCCGTCGCCGCGTCCGCCGCCGAGCCGTCCAGCAGCCGGCGCAGCAGCTCGCTGCCCCGGTGCCGGGCCAGTTCCCGGGCCGCGCGCGCCCGCAGCAGGAGCAGGGCGGCCGTGGAGGCGCCCTGGGTGAGGGTGTCCTCGGCGTCCGGGGCGAGCGAGCCGCCGTCGATCACCCACACCGAGCCGAGCGTCTCCCCGCCGGCCCGCACCGGCATGGCGAGGCGGGGCAGGTCCCCGGCCGAGAGCGCGGGCAGCCGGACCGGCCGGTCGGCGGCGAACAGCCGGCGGTACTGCTCGGTGTTCTCCGCGCTGGCCGGTACCTGGCGGCCGAGGATGCCCTGCCGGCGGTCCTCGTCCACCGGCTGTCCGGGGACGGTGGAGTAGGCGAGGATGCGCTGCCGGGGGTCCTCGACGGCGGTGGCCCCGCCGGTCGCCGTCGCGATCGCGTCGGCCAGCGCGAACAGGTCGCCGAGCCCGGTGTCGGAGGGCACGGCGGCGGGCTCGGCGGCGATGGCGGAGGCCAGCAGCAGATGGACGTGGTGCCAGGCCGCGTCCTCGGCGACCGACAGCAGGGCCACGCCGTGCGCCTCCGCCTGCGCGACCGGGCCGTCCGCGCCGCGCACCACCACTCCGGTCAGCCCGGCCTCGGCCGCCGCCCGCAGCAGCGGCCCGGATTCCGCCGCCGGGACGCCGACCGCGAGCAGGAGTGCGCCGGGCTGCCGGGAAAGCGGGGTGCGGCCGTCGTGGAGCACCGCCTCGGTCACGGGGACGGCCTGCCCGGCGGGGGCCGTGTGCAGACGCAGGGCGGGGCCGCCGACAACGTCCAGGAGGTCACCGAGGGTGCAGGCGCTCATGAGGGGTCCCAGCGGGCGGTTGGCGGATGGTGAAACGAACGTACGCGGGCGTTGGCCGCTCGCACAACACACGCCGGGCCGGCTCCTTCGAGACTCGTGCCATGACAGCAGGAGTCACCATCCGCACCGTCCACGACGTCGCCTCCCTCGCGGCCGTGGCCGACTACTTCAGCGACGTCTGGCGGACCCCCCGCACCGCCCCGCCCTACCCGGCCGAGGTTCTGCACAGCCTGGTGCACGCCGGCGGCGCGGTGCACGGCGCGTACGACGGGCAGCGGCTCGCGGGCGCCTCCGTCGCCGTCCTCGGCGCCGAGCGCAGCACGTACTCGCTGGTGGCCGCGGCCGAGCGGGGACTCGGGCACGCCGTGAAGCAGGCCCAGCGGGACTGGGCCCTCGGGGCGGGCGCCCGCACCATGCGCTGGACCTTCGACCCGCTGGTCGGCCGCAACGCCCGCTTCAACCTGGCCAAGCTGGGGGCCACCGGCACGGAGTACCTGGTCGACTTCTACGGACCGATGACCGACGGCGTGAACGACGGCGACGAGAGCGACCGGCTGACGGTGACCTGGGACCTGGCGGGGGACCCGCGCACGCCCGCGGCGCCGTACGACCTCGCACCCCGCGGACCGGTCACCGCCACCGCGCCCGACGGCGACCCCCTCGCCCGCCGCGACGAGCGGCACGTCTGGTGTCGGGTGCCGGAGGACGTCGTCAAGCTGCGCGCCGCCGACCCGGCGCTGGCGCTGCGCTGGCGGCACGCGGTGCGCGAGGTGCTGCTGACGGCCTTCGCGGAGGGGTTCCGGGCCACCGGGATGTCCCGCGACGGCTGGTACACCCTGACCCGGACGGAGGAGGCCGCGTGAAGCTGGAGCGCGTCGAGATCGTGCACGTGGCGATCCCGCTGGTCACCCCGTTCCGTACGTCCTTCGGGACGATGACGACGAAGGACACCTTCCTCCTGCACGTCGTCACCGACTCCGCCGAGGGCTGGTCGGAGTTCGCCGCCGACCCCGAGCCGCTGTACTGCTCGGAGTTCGTCGCCGGCGCCGAGATCGTGCTGCGCGACTTCCTGATCCCGCGCGTGGCGGCGCTGGGGGAGGTCACGGCGGCCGCCCTCGCCCCGGCCGTGGCGAAGATCAAGGGCCACGAGCTGGCGAAGGCGGCCCTGGAGACGGCGCTGCTGGACGCCGAGCTGCGGTCGTACGGCATGCCGCTCGCGACGTATCTCGGCGCGGTGCGGGACCGGGTGCCCGCCGGGGTGTCGGTCGGCATCAAGAACTCGGTGCCGGAGCTGCTGGACGACGTCGAGCGCTACCTCGCCGAGGGGTATGTGCGCATCAAGCTGAAGATCGAGCCCGGCTGGGACGTGGAGCCGGTGCGCGCGGTCCGCGACCGCTTCGGCGACGCCCTGCCCCTCCAGGTGGACGCCAACACCGCGTACACCCTCGCGGACGCCGGACATCTGCGGCGCCTGGACGACTTCGGGCTGCTGCTGATCGAGGAGCCGCTGGAGGAGAACAACCTGTACGCCCACGCCCAGCTGCAGCAGCGCCTGCGCACCCCCGTCTGCCTGGACGAGTCCCTGCACCACGCCTCCGACACCGCCGCCGCGATCGCGATGGACGCCTGCCGGGTGGTGAACGTCAAGCCCGCCCGGGTCGGCGGCTACCTCGAGGCCCGCCGGGTCCACGACGTGGCGCACGCGCACGGCGTCCCGGTGTGGTGCGGCGGCATGCTGGAGACGGGCATCGGCCGCGCCCCCAACCTGGCCCTGGCAGCCCTGCCCGGCTTCACCCTCCCCGGGGACACCTCCGCCTCGGCCCGCTACTTCGCCGAGGACATCACCGAGCCGTTCGTGCTGCGGGACGGCCACCTGCCGGTGCCGACCGCCCCCGGGATCGGCATCGAGCCCCTTCCGGAGGCCCTGCGCCGCTTCACCCGTCGGCGACGGGACCTGTACGCGGCATAAGGCACGGCCTGTGGTCGCGTTAGATTGATCCCGTGCTCTCACGTCTCACGCGTCTCCAGGCCGTAGCAGTCTGTGCGCTGCCCGTCGTGGCCCTGCTGGCCACGGCGGCGTTCGCGCCGCTGCCGTTCTCGGTGGCGCAGCCCGGGATGACGGCGAACGTGCTCGGCGAGAACAAGGGCGCACAGGTGATCACCGTCTCCGGCGCGCAGGCCCGCAGGACCAGCGGGCAGCTGCGGATGGTGACGATCGAGGCGACCGGCCCGGACGCCACGGTGACCCTCGGGGACGTGGCCGGCAACTGGTTCCGCACCGACCGGGCCGTCATGCCCCGCGACGCGGTCTACCCGAGCGGCAACACCGTCAAGGAGATCGAGAAGCACAACGCGGCGCAGATGAAGCAGTCCCAGGACGCGGCGACCCAGGCGGCGCTGAAGTACCTCGGGCTGAGCGCCGACAAGGTCAAGGTCACGCTGAAGCTCGCCGACGTGGGCGGGCCGAGCGCGGGCCTGCTGTTCACCCTGGGGATCATCGACAAGCTGCACGGCGACGGCAGCGGCGGCGACCTCACGGGCGGGCGCACCATCGCCGGTACGGGCACGATCGACGCCTCCGGCACCGTCGGCGCGGTCGGCGGGGTGGCCCTGAAGACCCAGGCCGCCCGACGCGACGGCGCCACGGTCTTCCTGGTCCCTAGGGCCGAGTGCACCGACGCCCGGGCGGAACTCCCCAAGGGCCTGCGCCTGGTCCCGGTGACCACGCTCAAGGATGCCGTGAACTCCCTTCAGGCGCTGGAGAGCGGCAAGGGGTCCGTGCCGGGCTGCTGAGCCTCAGCCGGCGCGTCACGCGTCATCGTGCCCGGCCGCCTGCTCCACCAGCGGGATGATCCGCAGCGGAACCGGGTTCTCCATCACGATCGCCGTGGACGCCCGGACGATGCCGTCGAAACCGACGACCCGGTCGATGACCCGCTGCAGATCGGCGTTCGAGCGGGCCACCAGCCGGCACAGCATGTCCCCGCTGCCGGTGGTGGTGAGCAGTTCCAGCACCTCCGGCACGGTCGCCAGGTGTGCGCGGACGTCGGCGCCCTGGCCCTGCCGGATCTGCAGCGTGGCGAAGGCGGTGACCGGGTAGCCGAGGGCCGCCGGGTCCACCTGGGGGCCGAATCCCCGGATGACGCCGTTCGACTGAAGCCGGTCCAGGCGCGCCTGGACCGTGCCCCGGGCGACCCCGAGCCGCCGGGACATCTCCAGCACGCCGATGCGCGGCTCCCGGGCGAGGAGCACGATGATCCGCCCGTCCAGATGATCGATCGCCACGGCACCCCCAGGGATGAGCATCCTGTACAGAAAGACCGCCAGTTCGGTCATATCACTGAACAGATTGCCCAGTGAATACGGAAACTATTGCGCACCTTGCAGAGCGGGTCCACGCTTCCGCCATGACGCAGACCACACACCACACTCCCGACACCGCCCGGCAGGCCGACCCCTTCCCGGTCAAGGGAATGGACGCGGTCGTCTTCGCCGTGGGCAACGCCAAGCAGGCCGCGCACTACTACTCCACCGCCTTCGGCATGAAGCTGGTCGCCTACTCCGGACCGGAGAACGGCAGCCGCGAGACCGCCAGTTACGTGCTCGAGAACGGCTCCGCCCGCTTCGTGTTCACCTCGGTGATCAAGCAGAGCAGCGACTGGGGCCGCTTCCTCGCCCGGCACGTGGCCGAGCACGGCGACGGCGTCATCGACCTGGCCATCGAGGTCCCGGACGCCCGCGCCGCGCACGCCTACGCCGTCGAGCACGGCGCCCGTTCGATCGCCGAGCCGTACGAGGTCAAGGACGAGCACGGCACCGTCGTCCTCGCCGCGATCGCCACCTACGGCGAGACCCGCCACACCCTGGTCGACCGCTCCGGCTACGACGGCCCCTACCTGCCCGGTTACGTCGCCGCGCGGCCGATGGTCGCCCCGCCCGCCCAGCGCACCTTCCAGGCCATCGACCACTGCGTCGGCAACGTCGAACTCGGCAGGATGGACGAGTGGGTCGGGTTCTACAACCGGGTCATGGGCTTCACGAACATGAAGGAGTTCGTGGGCGACGACATCGCCACCGAGTACAGCGCGCTGATGTCGAAGGTCGTCGCGGACGGCACCCTCAAGGTCAAGTTCCCGCTCAACGAGCCCGCGATCGCCAAGAAGAAGTCCCAGATCGACGAGTACCTGGAGTTCTACGGCGGCCCCGGCGTCCAGCACATCGCGCTGAACACCAACGACATCGTGCAGACGGTCCGCACCATGCGCGCGGCCGGTGTGGAGTTCCTCAACACCCCCGACTCCTACTACGACACCCTCGGCGAGTGGGTCGGCGACACCCGGGTGCCCGTCGAGACGCTGCGCGAGCTGAAGATCCTCGCCGACCGCGACGAGGACGGCTACCTGCTGCAGATCTTCACCAAGCCGGTCCAGGACCGCCCGACGGTGTTCTTCGAGATCATCGAACGCCACGGCTCCATGGGCTTCGGCAAGGGCAACTTCAAGGCCCTGTTCGAGGCGATCGAGCGGGAGCAGGCCAAGCGCGGCAACCTGTGAGCCGTGGCCGCCAGGCGTAGAAGAGGGCCATCGCGCGGTTGATCGCGTGGCCGTCTCGCCCGGTCGGCCTCGCCGCGGTCGGGGCGGGCCCGCGCATCAGGCGGGCCCGATCCCGGAGCGTGACTCAGTCTCCAGGAACGGTTCACACCGATGGCCGTGAGTGCGACCCTTTGATCATGAGCCGCATCGAAGCGCCCCGCTCCGAAGACGCCATGGACACCGGCAGCCTCACCGACCGGCTCCTGGCCGGCCTGCCCGCCGAGGCCGTCCTGACCGACCCCGACGTCACCGCCGCCTACGCCAACGACATGGCGAGCTTCTGCCCGGCCGGCACCCCGGCCGTCGTCGTCCTGCCGCGCACCGTCGAACACGTGCAGCACGTCATGCGTACCGCCACCGAACTGCGCGTCCCGGTGGTCCCGCAGGGCGCCCGCTCCGGCCTGTCCGGCGCCGCCAACGCCACCGACGGCTGCATCGTGCTGTCCCTCACCAAGATGGACCGCATCCTGGAGATCAGCCCCGTCGACCGGATCGCGGTGGTCGAACCCGGAGTGATCAACGCGACGCTGTCCCGCGCGGTCGAGGAACACGGCCTGTACTACCCGCCGGACCCCTCCAGCTGGGAGATGTGCACCATCGGCGGCAACATCGGCACCGGGTCCGGCGGCCTGTGCTGTGTGAAGTACGGGGTCACGGCCGAGTACGTGCTCGGCCTGGACGTGGTGCTGGCCGACGGCCGCCTGCTGTCCACCGGCCGCCGCACCGCCAAGGGCGTCGCCGGCTACGACCTCACCCGCCTGTTCGTCGGCTCCGAGGGCTCGCTCGGCATCGTCGTACGGGCCGTGCTGGCGCTCAGGCCCAAGCCGCCGCAGCAGCTGGTGCTGGCCGCCGAGTTCCCCTCCGCAGCGGCCGCCTGCGACGCCGTGTGCCGGATCATGGAGGGCGGTCACGTCCCCTCCCTCCTCGAACTGATGGACCGTACGACCGTCAAGGCGGTCAACGACCTGGCCCACATGGGCCTGCCGGAGACCACCGAGGCGCTGCTGCTGGCCGCCTTCGACACCCCGGACCCGGCCGCCGACCTCGCCGCCGTCGGCGCGCTGTGCGAGGCCGCCGGCGCCACCGAGGTGGTCCCGGCCGAGGACGCGGCCGAGTCCGAGCTGCTGCTCAAGGCCCGGCGGCTCTCGCTGACCGCGCTGGAGGCGGTCAAGGGCACGACGATGATCGACGACGTGTGCGTGCCCCGCTCGCAGCTCGGCGCGATGCTGGAAGGCGTCGAGCGGATCGCCGCCACCTACGGCCTGACCATCGGCGTCTGCGCACACGCCGGCGACGGCAACACCCACCCCACGGTCTGCTTCGACGCCCAGGACGTCGACGAGTCCCGGCGGGCCCGCGAGTCCTTCGACGAGATCATGGCCCTCGGCCTGCGGCTCGGCGGCACCATCACCGGCGAACACGGCGTCGGCGTACTGAAGAAGGAGTGGCTCGCCCGGGAGATCGGCCCGGTCGGGGTCGAGATGCAGCGGGCCGTGAAGCACGCCTTCGACCCGCTGAACCTCCTCAACCCGGGCAAGGTCCTCTGAGCCCTCGGTACGGCCACTCACTGGGCGAGCAGCTGGTCGAGCGCGTCGTCGATGCCCAGCTGCCCGCCCTCGGTCCCCGGGGGCACGGCCCGCAGTGTCCGCTCCAGCCAGGCCGACACCTGCGGGACCGGCGCCTGGAGCAGAGCGTCCCCGTCCGGTGAGCTCAGCGCCATCAGCACGACGCCGCGCCCCTCCGCCTTCGACGGCCACACCCGCACGTCCCCCTGCCCGCACGGCCGGAACACGCCCTCCACCAGCAGGTCGCGGGCGAACGTCCAGGTGACGGGGGAGGCGGAGTTGATGTGGAAGGCGATGTGGACGGCGTACGGATCGTCGGAGCGGTAGCTCAGCCGGGCCGGAACCGGGATGCCGCGTTCCGGCGACAGGATGAGCCTCAGTTCCAGCTCCCGCTCCACCACGGTGTGATGCATGACCTGCTGTCCTTTCTGTCGGGGTCCTGCCGGGGCCCCTCGGAACGGGCCCGCGCCGGGGGAGAGGGGGCAGGGGCCGGGCCATTACGCGGGTTCGGGGAAATTTTTTTTCGGGCCCGGGTGAGAGCCGGGTACGGCGTTGCCCGGAAAGGGGTGGGTCCTGCGGGACTGGCGCTGCGGACTGCCGCGGTCTGATAGATGTGGAGGCCCCCATCCCACCCCCGAGCAGATACGGGACGACGGACATGAGCGCCCCAACCCCGGCCCCAGGTGACGACACGCCCCGCGAGGGCTACTACCCGGACCCGTCCATCCCCGGATACGTCCGGTACTGGAACGGCGCCTCCTGGGTGCCCGGCACCAGCCGTCCGGCGCCGAAGGACGGCGAACGGCTCACCGCGCCGCCCGGTGTCCGTCCCGCGGCCCCGGCCGTCGAGGAGACGGGCCCGCACTTCTTCGACGAGGACCCGGCCCCGGCTCCCTCCGGGCAGCCCGGTGCCGGTGGTGCCGGCCGGTCCGCGGGCCGGTTCGGTTCCGCCGGTGACGGCGACGGTCGTACCGCCTGGGGCGCCGACCCCCGGGTGCCCGCGGAGGGTTCGGCCGGGCCGGGCGGCCAGGCAGGCCGCCCCGACGGCACGGCCTCGGTACCGCCGGGGGAGGGCGACGACCAGGACCCCGGCGGTACCTTCATCTTCCGCCGGCCGGTCCCGGGGCCCGCGGCCGTGAGGGACGACGGCACGATGACGTTCCGCCCGGTGCCCGGCCAGAGCCGGCGGGGCGGGCAGCCCGGGT
>NZ_JBEPBF010000150.1:0-22695 GCF_040298985.1 Streptomyces sp. NPDC001093
GGGTGGCCGGAACCGCATGGTCCCAGCCACCCCGGCGGCACGTTTCTGCTGAGGTAGTCGAGGCGGCTACGCCTCTTCGTGGGTGGCCACGGCGCGGCGCGCGTCCGCGTCCAGGACACCCCAGCTGATCAGCTGCTCGGTCAGGACCGAGGGGGACTGGTCGTAGATGACGGCGAGTGTGCGCAGGTCATCCTGGCGGATGGAGAGCACCTTGCCGTTGTAGTCGCCACGCTGGGACTGGATGGTGGCCGCGTAGCGCTGCAGGGGGCCCGCCTTCTCGGCCGGCACGGTGGCCAGCCGCTCCAGGTCCAGGACCAGCTTCGGCGGCGGCTCGGCGGCGCCGCCCGGCGTGGTGCCCGGCAACAGCTCCTGCACCGGAACGCCATAGAAATCGGCCAGCTCGGCAAGCCGCTGCACGGTCACCGCACGGTCGCCCCGCTCGTACGACCCGACCACCACGGCCTTCCAGCGCCCCTGGGACTTCTCCTCGACACCGTGGAGGGAAAGGCCCTGCTGGGTGCGGATGGCCCGGAGCTTGGCCCCGAGCTGTTTGGCGTATTCGCTGGACATATAGCTCCCCGGACACTGTGTCGACGCGGTCGGACTGGGTTCCCGCCGCGCGGCTGGTAACTCACTGTGAGGTTACGCAGCGTGACTCTCCTGCGTCAAGCCGAATGGTCCACACCGACTCTTCCGTGGTAGTGGCGGCGCGTTGAGCCAGGGGGGTGATCGGGGGCCTCTCCGCGACCTGCTAGGGTGGATGGCGCAAATCAGACGTCCTTTAAGGTCCGTCCCGTGAGGCGGAGAAGGAGGTCCTCTTCGTATGGACAAGCAGGACTCGCACGCCACCCCGCATGCGTCCGATGCGCGGCCCGTTCTCGAAGGCCCCGACATCGCGCGGGTGCTGACCCGTATCGCCCACGAGGTCGTCGAGCGCGCCAAGGGCGCCGACGACGTGGTGCTCCTCGGCATTCCGACCCGGGGCGTCTTCCTCGCCCAGCGGCTCGCCGTCAAGCTGGAGCAGATCACCGACCGCAAGATCCCGGTCGGCTCGCTCGACATCACCATGTACCGCGACGACCTGCGCATGCACCCGCCGCGTGCGCTGGCCCGCACCGACATCCCCGGTGACGGCATCGACGGCAAGCTGGTCGTCCTCGTCGACGACGTGCTCTTCTCCGGTCGCACCATCCGCGCCGCCCTCGACGCCCTGAACGACATCGGGCGCCCCCGTGCGGTCCAGCTCGCGGTCCTGGTCGACCGCGGGCACCGCGAACTGCCCATCCGTGCCGACTACGTCGGCAAGAACCTCCCCACGTCGCTGCGGGAGACGGTCAAGGTCCAGCTCGCCGAGGAGGACGGTCGCGACACCGTGCTGCTCGGTGTGAAGCAGACCGGCCAGTAGCAGATCCGGCGTGCGGCCGCTTCGGCGTGCCCGCATACGCAGCGGATTGCCTGAATTCTCCCGATTGAACTGCCTTACGGAGCCTGACAGATGCAGCGTCATCTCATCTCGGCCGCCGACCTCACCCGCGACGACGCCGTCCTGATCCTCGACACCGCCGAGGAGATGGCCCGGGTCGCCGACCGGCCGATCAAGAAGCTGCCGACCCTGCGCGGCCGCACGATCGTCAACCTCTTCTTCGAGGACTCCACGCGCACGCGGATCTCCTTCGAGGCCGCCGAGAAGCGCCTGTCCGCGGATGTCATCAACTTCTCCGCCAAGGGATCGAGCGTCTCCAAGGGCGAGTCCCTGAAGGACACCGCCCAGACGCTGGAGGCCATGGGCGTCGACGCCGTCGTCATCCGGCACGGCGCCTCCGGAGCCCCGTACCGCCTGGCGAACTCCGGCTGGATCGACGCGGCGGTCATCAACGCCGGCGACGGCACCCACCAGCACCCCACCCAGGCCCTGCTGGACGCCTTCACCATGCGCCGCCGCCTGATCGGCCGGGACACCGGCCTCGGCCAGGACCTGTCCGGCAGGCGGATCACCATCGTCGGCGACGTCCTGCACAGCCGGGTCGCCCGCTCGAACGTGGACCTGCTGCACACCCTCGGTGCCGAGGTCACCCTGGTCGCCCCGCCCACCCTGGTGCCGGTCGGCGTCGAGACGTGGCCGTGCGAGGTGTCGTACGACCTCGACAGCACGCTCCCCAAGTGCGACGCCGTGATGATGCTCCGGGTCCAGCGCGAGCGGATGAACGCCGCCTTCTTCCCCACCGAGCGCGAGTACTCCCGCCGCTACGGCCTCGACGGCGACCGCATGGCCAGGCTGCCCGAGCACGCCATCGTGATGCACCCCGGCCCGATGGTGCGGGGCATGGAGATCACCGCCGAGGTCGCCGACTCCGACCGCTGCACCGCCGTCGAGCAGGTCGCCAACGGCGTCTCCATCCGGATGGCCGTCCTGTACCTGCTGCTCGGCGGCAACGAGCCCGCCGTCACCCACACCCGCCCCACCGGTCCCGAGGAGAAGTAAGACCCATGAGCAAGATCCTGATCCGTGGTGCGAAGGTGCTCGGCGGCGAGCCGCAGGACGTGCTGATCGACGGCGAGACGATCGCCGAGGTGGGCACCGGTCTCAGCGCCGAGGGCGCGGAGGTCGTCGAGGCCGGCGGCAAGGTGCTGCTCCCCGGCCTGGTCGACCTGCACACCCACCTGCGCGAGCCGGGCCGCGAGGACTCCGAGACCGTGCTGACCGGCACCCGCGCGGCCGCGTCCGGCGGCTTCACGGCCGTCTTCGCCATGGCCAACACCTTCCCGGTCGCCGACACCGCCGGTGTGGTCGAGCAGGTCTGGCGGCTCGGCAGGGAGCACGGCTACTGCGACGTTCAGCCCATCGGTGCCGTCACCGTCGGCCTGGAGGGCAAGAAGCTCGCCGAGCTGGGCGCCATGCACGAGTCGGCCGCCGGGGTCACCGTCTTCTCCGACGACGGCAAGTGCGTGGACGACGCGGTGATCATGCGCCGCGCGCTGGAGTACGTGAAGGCCTTCGGCGGTGTCGTCGCCCAGCACGCCCAGGAGCCGCGCCTGACCGAGGGCGCCCAGATGAACGAGGGCGTCGTCTCCGCCGAGCTGGGCCTGGGCGGCTGGCCGGCCGTCGCCGAGGAGTCGATCATCGCGCGGGACGTGCTGCTCGCCGAGCACGTCGGCTCCCGCGTCCACATCTGCCACCTCTCGACCGCCGGCTCCGTCGAGATCGTCCGCTGGGCCAAGTCCCGCGGCATCCAGGTCACCGCCGAGGTCACCCCGCACCACCTGCTCCTCACCGACGAGCTGGTGCGCACCTACAACCCGGTCTACAAGGTCAACCCGCCGCTGCGCACCGAGCGCGATGTGCACGCCCTGCGCGAGGCCCTGGCGGACGGCACGATCGACATCGTCGCCACCGACCACGCCCCGCACCCGCACGAGGACAAGGACTGCGAGTGGGCCGCGGCCGCCATGGGCATGGTGGGTCTGGAGACCGCGTTGTCAGTGGTCCAGGAGACCATGGTCGACACGGGCCTGCTGGACTGGGCCGGCGTCGCCGACCGGATGTCCGTCAAGCCCGCGCAGATCGGACAGGCCACCGGGCACGGCCGTCCCGTCTCGGCTGGTGAGCCCGCCAACCTCACCCTCGTCGACACGGAATACCGTGGCCAGGTGGACCCCGCGGGCTTCGCCTCGCGCAGCCGCAACACCCCCTACCAGGGACGTGAGCTGCCGGGCCGTGTGACGCACACGTGGCTGCGGGGCAAGGCCACGCTCGTCGACGGGAAGCTTTCGTGACACCTGTAATCCTGCTGGCCGAGGCCAAGAGGTCGGCCGCGGTCACCGACTGGCCGGCCCGCATCGGCTGGCTCGTCGGACTCGCCCTGTTCATCACGCTCGTCTACTGGCTGATGCGCGAGGGCTGGAAGTGGCGCGGCACTCTCCAGAGCGACTTGCCCGCGCCGCCCAGCGCGCCGGAGGAGACCGGCCCGGTGAAACTTGAGCTGAGCGGCCGCTACCACGGCTCCACCACGGCAGGACAGTGGCTGGACCGGATCGTGGCCCACGGCCTGGGCACCCGCAGCCGGGCTGAGCTCACCCTGACCGACCAGGGGCTGGAGGTCGAGCGTCCCGGAGCGAGCGACTTCTTCGTCCCGACCGCCGCGCTGCGCGGGGCCCGGCTGGACAAGGGCATCGCCGGCAAGGTCCTCACCGAGGGCGGACTGCTGGTGGTGACCTGGGAGCTCGGCGACAAGCTGATCGACTCCGGCTTCCGCTCCGACCACGCGGCCGAGCACGCCGAGTGGGTCGACACCCTGAACCACATGATCAACGACACGGAAGGCGCACGATGACGACCTCCACAAGGGGAGCCGCCCGGGTTCCCGCCGTACTCGTCCTGGAGGACGGCCGCCTCTTCCGCGGTCGTGCCTACGGGGCAGTGGGGGAGACCTTCGGCGAGGCCGTGTTCTCCACCGGTATGACCGGCTACCAGGAGACCCTGACCGACCCGTCGTACGACCGGCAGATCGTCGTCGCCACCGCCCCGCAGATCGGCAACACGGGCTGGAACGACGAGGACGACGAGTCCGGCCGCATCTGGGTCTCGGGCTACGTCGTGCGCGACCCCGCGCGCGTGCCGTCCAACTGGCGCGCCAAGCGCTCCCTGGACGACGAACTGGAGCGGCAGGGCGTGGTCGGCATCTCCGGCATCGACACCCGGGCCCTCACCCGCCACCTGCGCGAGCGCGGCTCGATGCGCGCCGGCATCTTCTCCGGCGAGGCGATCACGTCCGAGTCCGAGCTCCTCGCGCGCGTGCTGGCCCAGCCGCACATGAAGGGCGCGAGCCTCTACGAGGAGGTCGCGACCAAGGAGGCGTACGTCGTCCCGGCGATCGGCGAGAAGCGCTTCACCGTCGCCGCGATCGACCTCGGCATCAAGGGCATGACCCCGCACCGCATGGCCGAGCGCGGCATCGAGGTGCACGTGCTGCCCGCGACCGCCACGCCCGACGAGGTCTACGCGGTCGGCCCGGACGGTGTGTTCTTCTCCAACGGCCCCGGCGACCCCGCCACGGCCGACGGCCCGGTCGCGCTGATGACCGCCGTCCTGGAGCGGAAGACGCCGCTGTTCGGCATCTGCTTCGGCAACCAGATCCTCGGCCGCGCCCTCGGCTTCGGCACCTACAAGCTGAAGTACGGCCACCGGGGCATCAACCAGCCGGTCCAGGACCGTACGACCGGCAAGGTCGAGGTCACCGCGCACAACCACGGCTTCGCCGTGGACGCGCCGCTCGACAAGGTCAGCGAGACCAGGTTCGGCCGCGCCGAGGTCTCGCACGTGTGCCTGAACGACGACGTCGTGGAGGGGCTGCAGCTGCTCGACCAGCCGGCCTTCTCCGTCCAGTACCACCCCGAAGCGGCAGCGGGCCCGCACGACGCCGCCTACCTCTTCGACCGCTTCGTCTCCCTGATGGAGGGCCAGCGTGCCTAAGCGCACCGATATCCAGTCCGTCCTGGTCATCGGCTCCGGCCCGATCGTCATCGGCCAGGCCGCCGAGTTCGACTACTCCGGCACCCAGGCGTGCCGCGTGCTCAAGGCCGAGGGCCTGCGCGTCGTCCTCGTCAACTCCAACCCGGCGACGATCATGACCGACCCGGAGATCGCCGACGCCACCTACGTCGAGCCGATCACCCCGGACTTCGTCGAGAAGATCATCGCCAAGGAGCGCCCCGACGCCCTGCTGCCCACCCTGGGCGGCCAGACGGCCCTGAACACCGCCATCTCGCTGCACGAGAACGGCGTCCTGGCCAAGTACGGCGTCGAGCTGATCGGCGCCAAGCCGGAGGCGATCCACAAGGGCGAGGACCGCGACCTGTTCAAGGAGGTCGTGGAGGAGGTCCGGCGCAAGACCGGGCACGGCGAGTCCGCCCGCTCGGTGATCTGCCACTCCATGGACGACGTCCTGGGCGGCGTCGAGACCCTCGGCGGCTACCCGGTCGTCGTCCGCCCGTCCTTCACCATGGGCGGCGCCGGCTCCGGATTCGCGCACGACGAGGAGGAGCTGCGCCGCATCGCCGGGCAGGGCCTCACGCTCTCCCCGACCACCGAGGTGCTCCTGGAGGAGTCCATCCTCGGCTGGAAGGAGTACGAGCTGGAGCTGATGCGCGACAAGCACGACAACGTCGTGGTCGTCTGCTCCATCGAGAACTTCGACCCCATGGGCGTGCACACCGGTGACTCGATCACCGTCGCGCCCGCGATGACGCTGACCGACCGCGAGTACCAGATCCTGCGCGACATCGGCATCGCCGTCATCCGTGAGGTCGGCGTCGACACCGGCGGCTGCAACATCCAGTTCGCGGTCAACCCCGAGGACGGTCGCGTGATCGTCATCGAGATGAACCCGCGCGTGTCGCGCTCCTCGGCGCTCGCCTCCAAGGCCACCGGCTTCCCGATCGCCAAGATCGCCGCCAAGCTGGCCGTCGGCTACACGCTGGACGAGATCCCGAACGACATCACGCAGGAGACCCCGGCCTCCTTCGAGCCCACGCTCGACTACGTGGTCGTCAAGGCCCCGCGGTTCGCCTTCGAGAAGTTCCCGCAGGCCGACTCCACGCTGACCACCACCATGAAGTCGGTGGGCGAGGCCATGGCCATCGGCCGCAACTTCCCCGAGGCCTTCCAGAAGGCGCTGCGCTCGCTGGAGAAGAAGGGCAGCCAGTTCACCTTCACCGGTGACCCGGGTGACAAGTACGGCCTTCTCGCAGAGTCCGTGCGGCCCACCGACGGCCGGATCAACACGGTCATGCAGGCCATCCGCGCGGGCGCCACGCCCGAGGAGATCTTCGAGTACACGAAGATCGACCCGTGGTTCGTGGACCAGCTGTTCCTGATCAAGGAAATCGCGGACGAGCTTGCCCAGGCCCCCGAGCTGACCCGCGAGCTGCTCGCCGAGGCCAAGCGGCACGGCTTCTCCGACCAGCAGATCGGTGAGATCCGCGGCCTGCGCGAGGACGTCGTCCGCGAGGTCCGGCACGCGCTCGGCATCCGCCCGGTCTACAAGACGGTCGACACCTGCGCCGCCGAGTTCGCCGCGAGGACGCCGTACTTCTACTCCGCCTACGACGAGGAGACGGAGGTGGCCCGGCGCGAGAAGCCGGCCGTCATCATTCTGGGCTCCGGCCCGAACCGCATCGGCCAGGGCATCGAGTTCGACTACTCCTGCGTCCACGCCTCCTTCGCGCTGTCCGACGCCGGCTACGAGACCGTGATGGTCAACTGCAACCCGGAGACCGTCTCCACCGACTACGACACCTCCGACCGGCTGTACTTCGAGCCGCTGACGCTGGAGGACGTGCTGGAGATCGTCCACGCCGAGCAGCAGGCCGGGCCGGTCGCGGGCGTGATCGTGCAGCTGGGCGGCCAGACCCCGCTCGGCCTGGCGCAGGCCCTGAAGGACAACGGCGTGCCGGTCGTGGGCACCTCGCCCGAGGCCATCCACGCGGCCGAGGACCGCGGCGCGTTCGGGCGCGTCCTCGCCGAGGCGGGCCTGCCGGCCCCGAAGCACGGCACGGCCACCACCTTCGAGGGGGCCAAGGCCATCGCCGACGAGATCGGCTACCCGGTCCTGGTGCGGCCGTCGTACGTCCTCGGCGGGCGCGGCATGGAGATCGTCTACGACGAGACCCGCCTCGCCGCCTACATCGCCGAGTCGACCGAGATCAGCCCCTCCCGGCCGGTCCTGGTCGACCGCTTCCTGGACGACGCGATCGAGATCGACGTCGACGCGCTCTACGACGGCGAGGAGCTGTACCTCGGCGGCGTGATGGAGCACATCGAGGAGGCCGGCATCCACTCCGGCGACTCGGCGTGCGCCCTGCCCCCGATCACCCTCGGCGGCTTCGACATCAAGCGCCTGCGCGCCTCCACCGAGGCCATCGCCAAGGGCGTCGGCGTGCGCGGCCTGATCAACATCCAGTTCGCGATGGCCGGGGACATCCTCTACGTCCTGGAGGCCAACCCGCGCGCCTCCCGTACGGTCCCCTTCACCTCGAAGGCGACCGCGGTGCCGCTGGCCAAGGCCGCCGCCCGGATCTCGCTGGGCGCGACCATCGCCGAGCTGCGCGCCGAGGGCCTGCTGCCGAGGACGGGCGACGGCGGCGAGCTGCCGCTGGACGCGCCCATCTCGGTCAAGGAGGCCGTCATGCCGTGGTCGCGCTTCCGCGACATCCACGGCCGCGGTGTCGACACCGTCCTCGGCCCGGAGATGCGTTCCACCGGCGAGGTCATGGGCATCGACTCCGTCTTCGGCACGGCGTACGCCAAGTCGCAGGCGGGCGCCTACGGCCCGCTGCCCACCAAGGGCCGCGCGTTCATCTCGGTGGCCAACCGGGACAAGCGCTCGATGATCTTCCCGGCGCGCGAGCTGGTCGCCCACGGCTTCGAGCTGTTCGCCACCTCCGGCACCGCCGAGGTCCTCAAGCGCAACGGCATCAACGCCACGGTCGTCCGCAAGCAGTCGGAGGGCACCGGCCCGAACGGCGAGAAGACGATCGTCCAGCTGATCCACGACGGCGAGGTCGACCTCATCGTCAACACCCCGTACGGCACCGGCGGCCGCCTCGACGGCTACGACATCCGTACGGCCGCGGTGGCCCGCTCCGTGCCGTGTCTGACCACGGTCCAGGCGCTCGCCGCGGCGGTCCAGGGCATCGACGCCCTCAACCA
The DNA here is from genome assembly GCF_040298985.1 of Streptomyces sp. NPDC001093. Classification (NCBI taxonomy): domain Bacteria; kingdom Bacillati; phylum Actinomycetota; class Actinomycetes; order Kitasatosporales; family Streptomycetaceae; genus Streptomyces; species Streptomyces sp. NPDC001093. Next base: position 8,708 of record NZ_JBEPBF010000150.1, read on the forward strand.
CGGTGACGTGGGCGTCCGCTCGCTCCAGGAACACGCGGAACACCTGACCGCGGCCCGCGACTAGCAGCCCTTGAGGGGGACACCGGAAACGGTGTCCCCCTCTTCATGAGGCTCCCTGAAGCTTCAAGAGGACACAGGACATGTACAAGCTCTTCTTCCGTCTGGTTTTCAAACGGATGGACGCCGAGAAGGCCCACCACCTGGCCTTCCGCTGGATCCGGCTCGCCGTCCGCATCCCGGTGCTGCGCACCTTCGTCGCGGCCGCCCTCGCCCCCCGCTACAAGGAGCTGCGCACCGAGGCCTTCGGGCTGCGCATGCACGGCCCCTTCGGGCTCGCCGCCGGCTTCGACAAGAACGCCGTCGCGATCGACGGCATGTCGATGCTGGGCTTCGACCACGTCGAGATCGGCACGGTCACCGGCGAGCCGCAGCCCGGCAACCCCAGGAAGCGGCTGTTCCGCCTCGTCGCGGACCGCGCGCTGATCAACCGCATGGGCTTCAACAACGACGGCTCGCTGGCCGTCGCGGCCCGCCTGGCGACCCGTGAGCCGGTCTTCAGGACCGTCGTGGGCGTCAACATCGGCAAGACCAAGGTCGTCCCGGAGGCGGAGGCCGTCGGCGACTACGTGAAGTCGGCCGAGCGCCTCGCGCCGTACGCGGACTACCTGGTCGTCAACGTCTCCTCGCCGAACACGCCCGGACTGCGCAACCTCCAGGCGGTGGACCACCTGCGCCCGCTGCTGACCGCCGTCCGCGAGGCGGCCGACCGCACGGTGGCCAACCGGCGCGTCCCGCTGCTGGTGAAGATCGCCCCCGACCTCGCCGACGAGGACGTCGACGCCGTGGCCGACCTGGCCGTGGAGCTGGGTCTGGACGGCATCATCGCGACCAACACCACCATCGCGCGCGACGGACTCGGTTTGAAATCCGAACCCTCCGTGGTGAAGGAGACCGGAGGTCTGTCCGGCGCCCCGCTCAAGGCGCGCTCCCTGGAGGTGCTGCGCCGCCTGTACGCGCGCGTGGGCGACCGGATCACGCTCGTGGGCGTGGGCGGCATCGAGACCGCCGAGGACGCCTGGCAGCGCATTCTGGCCGGTGCCACGCTGGTGCAGGGCTACAGCGCCTTCATCTACGAGGGCCCCTTCTGGTCCCGCAGCATCCACAAGGGCCTCGCCGCGCGCCTGCGCACGAGCCCGTACGCCACCCTCGCCGACGCGGTCGGCGCCGACGTGAGGAAGCCCGCATGACCGCCCACCCGTCGCCCGACCACCACCCCTCAACGAGGCCCTCCGGGCCGCAGACATTTTCTGGAGAGCCCTTCGGCGCCCGGCTGCGCCGCGCCATGGACGAGCGCGGCCCGCTGTGCGTCGGCATCGACCCGCACGCCTCCCTGCTCGCCGAGTGGGGCCTGAACGACGACGTGGCCGGCCTGGAGCGGTTCAGCCGCACGGTCGTCGAGGCGGTGGCCGACCGGGTCGCCGTGATGAAGCCGCAGAGCGCCTTCTTCGAGCGCTTCGGCTCCCGTGGCGTCGCCGTGCTGGAGAAGGTCGTCCGGGAGGCCCGCGCGGCCGGCACCCTCGTCGTGATGGACGCCAAGCGCGGCGACATCGGCTCGACCATGGCCGGGTACGCCGAGGCCTACCTGCACAAGGACGCCCCGCTCTTCTCCGACGCCCTGACCGTCTCGCCGTACCTCGGCTACGGCTCGCTCAGCCCGGCCGTCGCGCTGGCCCGGGAGAGCGGCGCCGGCCTGTTCGTGCTGGCGCTGACCTCCAACCCGGAGGGGCCCGAGGTCCAGCACGCGGTCCGTGCCGACGGCCGCACCGTGGGCGCGACCATGCTGGCCCACCTGGCCGTCGAGAACGTGGGAGAGGAGCCGCTGGGCTCCTTCGGTGCCGTCGTCGGCGCCACGGTCGGCGACCTGTCGTCGTACGACCTCGCCGTCAACGGTCCGCTCCTCGCGCCCGGAGTCGGCGCACAGGGTGCGACGCCGGCCGACCTTCCGAAGGTGTTCGGACCGGCGCTGCGCAACGTCGTGCCGAACGTCAGCCGGGGTGTGCTGCGGCACGGCCCCGACGTGGGGGCCCTGCGGGCGTCCGCGGAGCGCTTCGCGGAGGAGATCCAGGCCGCCGTCGCGGGTGCCTGAGCCCCCCGGAAGGGCTTCGGAGAGCGGCGGCGCGACGACTTGAGTGTGAATACATCCTCAAATCGGGGGCATTATGTCTGAAATGTCCGACCTGGCGGAGGCTGACCAGGACTTTTCCGCTGTTCTCGCTGACTCTGGCGGCCTTGACCGCTAGTCTCCGAGCAGAGTGAACGGGCAAAGCGTGTTGCTCGTAGCTCCCCAGGTGTGGGGCGACTAGGTTCCTCACCGGTCCGTATCCGACAGTTCGACATCCGAGGTGACGTAGGCGTGGCTCTTCCGCCCCTTACCCCCGAACAGCGCGCAGCCGCGCTCGAAAAGGCCGCCGCGGCTCGCCGGGAGCGGGCCGAGGTCAAGAATCGACTCAAGCACTCCGGCGCCTCCCTGCACGAGGTCATCAAGCAGGGCCAGGAGAACGACGTCATCGGCAAGATGAAGGTCTCCGCACTGCTCGAGTCGCTGCCGGGCGTGGGCAAGGTCCGCGCCAAGCAGATCATGGAGCGTCTGGGCATCTCCGAGAGCCGCCGTGTGCGTGGTCTCGGGTCCAACCAGATCGCTTCCCTGGAGCGTGAGTTCGGCAGCACCGGCTCCTGAGTCCGGGCGCAGCCGGACCGGGAGTCCCGGGCACTCCGGGATTGCTGGAATAATCGCTGCATGAGTGAACGTCCGCGGCTGACCGTGCTCTCCGGCCCCTCGGGGGTCGGCAAGAGCACGGTCGTCGCCCATATGCGCAAGGAACACCCCGAGGTCTGGCTCTCGGTGTCGGCCACCACCCGCAAGCCGCGCCCCGGCGAGAAGCACGGAGTCCACTACTTCTTCGTCACCGACGAGGAGATGGACAAGCTGATCGCCAACGGCGAGCTCCTGGAGTGGGCCGAGTTCGCCGGCAACCGCTACGGCACGCCCCGCGCGGCCGTGCTGGAGCGGCTGGAGAAGGGCGAACCGGTCCTGCTGGAGATCGATCTGCAGGGCGCCAGGCAGGTCCGTGAGTCGATGTCCGACGCCCGGCTGGTGTTCCTGGCTCCGCCCTCCTGGGAGGAGCTGGTGCGCAGGCTGACCGGCCGGGGCACCGAGCCGCCCGAGGTCATCGAGCGCCGCCTGGAGGCGGCCAGGACCGAGCTGGCGGCCGAGCCGGAGTTCGACACGACCCTGGTCAACACCTCCGTCGAGGACGTGGCGCGCGAGCTGCTAGCCTTGATGGATGTTGTGTGATCGCGAGTATGTGATCACGACTGATCTTTTCCCACCCATCGGAAGGTAGAGCGTGTCCTCTTCCATCACCGCGCCCGAGGGCATCATCAACCCGCCGATCGACGAGCTCCTCGAGGCCACCGACTCGAAGTACAGCCTCGTGATCTACGCGGCCAAGCGTGCCCGCCAGATCAACGCGTACTACTCGCAGCTCGGCGAGGGCCTGCTCGAGTACGTCGGTCCGCTCGTCGACACCCACGTCCACGAGAAGCCGCTCTCGATCGCCCTGCGTGAGATCAACGCGGGTCTGCTGACGTCGGAGGCCGTCGAGGGCCCCGCGCAGTAACCGTTCGTTTTCGCACCACAGGCCCGGCGGCGCGACTGCCGGGCCTGTGGTGTGTCATGGAGACGTAGGTTCAACGAAGGGGAGTCCCGGTGGACAAGCCGAGGGTCGTTCTGGGTGTCAGCGGCGGGATCGCCGCCTACAAGGCCTGTGAGCTGCTGAGAAGGTTCACGGAGTCGGGCCACGACGTCCGCGTGGTGCCCACCGCCTCCGCGCTGCACTTCGTCGGCGCCGCCACCTGGTCCGCCCTGTCCGGCAACCCCGTCTCCACGGAGGTCTGGGACGACGTCCACGAGGTCCCGCACGTCCGCATCGGCCAGCACGCCGACCTCGTCGTGGTGGCCCCCGCGACGGCCGACACGCTCGCCAAGGCCGCCCACGGCCTCGCCGACGACCTGCTGACCAACACCCTCCTGACCGCCCGCTGCCCGGTCGTCTTCGCGCCCGCCATGCACACCGAGATGTGGGAGCACCCGGCCACCCAGGAGAACGTGGCCACGCTGCGCCGCCGCGGCGCCGTCGTCGTAGAGCCCGCGGTCGGCCGGCTCACCGGCGTCGACACCGGCAAGGGCCGGCTGCCCGAGCCGGCGGAGATCTTCGAGATCTGCCGCCGGGTGCTGGCCCGCGGCGTCACCGAGCCCGACCTCGCAGGGCGGCACGTGGTCGTCTCCGCCGGCGGCACCCGCGAGCCCCTCGACCCGGTCCGCTTCCTCGGCAACCGCTCCTCCGGCAAGCAGGGCTACGCCCTCGCCCGCACCGCCGCCGCCCGCGGAGCCCGGGTCACGCTTATCGCGGCCAACTCCGGCCTGCCCGACCCGGCAGGCGTGGACGTCGTGCCGGTCGGCACGGCCGTCCAGCTGCGCGAGGCCGTCCTGAAGGCGGCCGCGGACGCCGACGCCGTCGTCATGGCCGCCGCCGTCGCCGACTTCCGCCCGGCGGCCTACGCCACCGGCAAGATCAAGAAGAAGGACGGCCGGGACCCCGACCCGATCGTCCTGGTGCGCAATCCCGACATCCTCGCGGAGATCTCGGCCGAGCGTGCCCGCCCCGGCCAGGTGGTCGTCGGCTTCGCCGCCGAGACCGACGACGTCCTCGCCAACGGCCGTACCAAGCTCGCCCGCAAGGGCTGTGACCTGCTCGTGGTCAACGAGGTGGGGGAGCGAAAGACCTTCGGCTCGGAGGAGAACGAGGCCGTGGTGCTGGGCGCCGACGGCAGCGAGACCCCCGTGCCGTACGGCCCCAAGGAAGCCCTGGCCGACACCGTCTGGGACCTCGTCGTACGGCGCTTGAGCTGACGTCCAGGCGACCTCGACGGCAGGTTCACGCCACGCCGAAATCGGGTGTGGCGTCCCTGGCCAAGGCCGCCCGACATTGTGCAGAATGCCCGTGCCGCAGGTCACAGCGCTCCCGAGAGGCGAGACACGTGCCCCATCGGCCGAGTGCGACCGATAAACTGTTCACGGTCGACGCCGGGCGCAGCCCCGCGCGTCGCCGCCAATGATCAGCCAGCAGCCGCTGCAACCACAGGGAGCGTTGTGTCCCGTCGCCTGTTCACCTCGGAGTCCGTGACCGAGGGTCACCCCGACAAGATCGCTGACCAGATCAGCGACACCATTCTCGACGCGCTTCTGCGCGAGGACCCGACCTCCCGGGTCGCCGTCGAGACGCTGATCACCACCGGCCTGGTGCACGTGGCCGGCGAGGTGACGACCAAGGCCTACGCGGACATCGCGACCCTGGTCCGCAACAAGGTCCTGGAGATCGGCTACGACTCCTCCAAGAAGGGCTTCGACGGCGCCTCCTGCGGCGTGTCCGTGTCCATCGGCGCGCAGTCCCCGGACATCGCGCAGGGCGTCGACACGGCGTACGAGTCCCGGGTCGAGGGCGACGACGACGAGCTGGACAAGCAGGGCGCCGGTGACCAGGGCCTGATGTTCGGCTACGCGTCCGACGAGACGCCGACCCTGATGCCGCTGCCGATCTTCCTGGCGCACCGCCTGTCGAAGCGGCTGTCCGAGGTGCGCAAGAACGGCACCATCCCCTACCTGCGCCCGGACGGCAAGACGCAGGTCACCATCGAGTACGACGGCGACAAGGCCGTCCGTCTCGACACGGTGGTCGTCTCCTCGCAGCACGCCTCCGACATCGACCTGGAGTCGCTGCTCGCGCCCGACATCCGCGAGTTCGTCGTGGAGCCGGAACTGAAGGCGCTGCTGGAGGAGGGCATCAAGCTGGAGACCGACGGCTACCGGCTGCTGGTCAACCCGACCGGCCGCTTCGAGATCGGCGGCCCGATGGGCGACGCCGGCCTGACCGGCCGCAAGATCATCATCGACACCTACGGCGGCATGGCTCGCCACGGCGGCGGTGCCTTCTCCGGCAAGGACCCGTCCAAGGTGGACCGCTCGGCGGCGTACGCGATGCGCTGGGTCGCCAAGAACGTCGTGGCGGCGGGCCTGGCCTCCCGCTGCGAGGTCCAGGTCGCCTACGCGATCGGCAAGGCCGAGCCGGTGGGCCTGTTCGTGGAGACCTTCGGCACCGCCAAGGTCGACGCCGAGAAGATCGAGAAGGCGATCGACGAGGTCTTCGACCTCCGCCCCGCCGCGATCATCCGCGACCTCGACCTGCTCCGCCCGATCTACGCCCAGACGGCGGCCTACGGCCACTTCGGCCGCGAGCTGCCCGACTTCACCTGGGAGCGCACGGACCGCGTCGACGCCCTGCGCGCCGCCGTGGGCCTGTAAGCCCCGACCGCTCTTCTCGCCGAGGCCCGGTTCCCTTCCTGGGGCCGGGCCTCGGCGTACCGAATCGACTGGCGGGCCAGGGCGGGCGGTGTCCACGCTGACGCCGTCGACGCCGCCCGGTGCGAAGGCCGCGGTTACTTCGTGGAGTGCGCCCTCCGGGGCGTGCGGTGAAGCTGAATCCGTACCGCTGCCGATCCGGATCTCGGGCGGGCGTCGGTTGTCAGTGCCGTTTGGTAAGAATGCAAGCGTGAGCAGCGAGAACGGGGCGCCCCCGGCAGAAGGGGACGGCGGGGCCGAAGGGGCGCCGCCGGAGCAGCTCGCGCTCATCCGGGAGAGCGTGCGCAAGGCGAAGGTGCCGCGGGCCAAGCCGCGGACCTGGCGGGGAGCCGAGCTCGCCCCGCAGCTGCCCGTCGCCCGGGTGCTGGTCGACAAGGGTGTGCTGCATCTCGACCGGTACTTCGACTACGCCGTGCCCGCGGAGCTGGACGAGCAGGCGCAGCCCGGAGTGCGGGTCCGGGTCCGGTTCGGCGCCGGGCGGGGCCGGGTGCGGGAAGGGCGCCGGGAGGGCGGCGGCCTCATCGACGGCTTCCTCGTCGAGCGGCGGGCCGAGTCCGACTACTCCGGGCCGCTGGCCGCCCTCGCCCAGGTCGTGTCGCCGGAGCCGGTGCTGAGCGAGGAGCTGCTGGGCCTGGCGCGGGCCGTGGCCGACCGGTACGCCGGAAGCCTCGCCGACGTGCTCCAGCTGGCCGTACCGCCCCGCAGCGCCCGGGCCGAGCAGCGGCCGTCACCCGCCCCCCTGCCCCCGCCGAACGCGCCGGAGACGGCCTCCTGGGGGCGGTACGAGCACGGGGACGCATTCCTCCACGCCCTGGCCTCCGGCGGGTCGCCCAGGGCCGTCTGGAACGCCCTGCCGGGCCCGCTGTGGAGCGAGGAACTGGCCCGCGCCGTCGCCGCCACGCTCGCCTCGGGCCGCGGCGCCCTCGTCGTCGTACCGGACGGGCGGGCGGCAGCGCGGGTCGACGCCGCCCTCACCGCGCTGCTCGGCGCGGGCCGGCACGCGCTGCTCACGGCCGAGGCAGGGCCCGAGAAGCGGTACGCGCAGTGGCTCGCGGTGCGCCGGGGTGCCGTACGGGCCGTGGTGGGGACCCGGGCCGCCATGTTCGCGCCCGTTCAGGACCTGGGGCTCGTAGCCGTCTGGGACGACGGCGACGACAGCCACAGCGAGCAGCACGCCCCGCAACCGCACGCCCGGGATGTGCTGTTGCTGCGGGCCGCCCTGGACAAGTGCGCCTTCCTGCTGGGGAGTTGGAGCTGCACCGTGGAGGCCGCCCAGCTCGTGGAGAGCGGCTGGGCCCGGCCGCTGGTCGCCGGGCGGGAGCAGGTGCGGCGGGCCGCCCCCCTGGTCCGGACGGTCGGGGACGACGACCTCGCCCGCGACGAGGCCGCCCGCGCCGCCCGGCTGCCGACGCTCGCCTGGCAGGCGGTCCGCGACGGGCTGCGGCACGGACCGGTGCTCGTACAGGTACCGCGGCGCGGCTACGCGCCGCGCATGGCCTGCGACCGGTGCCGGGCGCCCGCCCGGTGCCGGCACTGCTCCGGGCCGCTCCAGGGCCAGGACGCCGGGGTTCTGCGGTGCGGCTGGTGCGGACGCGAGGAGAACGCCTGGCACTGCCCGGAGTGCGGCGGATTCCGGCTGCGGGCCCAGGTCGTGGGTGCCCGGCGGACGGCCGAGGAGCTGGGGCGCGCCTTTCCCGCCGTCCCGGTGCGCACCTCGGGGCGGGAACACGTGCTGGACACGGTGCCGGGCACGCCCGCGCTGGTCGTGAGCACGCCGGGGGCCGAACCGGTCGCCGAGGGCGGCTACGCGGCGGCCCTCCTGCTGGACGGCTGGGCCATGCTCGTACGACCCGATCTGCGGGCCGGCGAGGACGCGCTGCGCCGGTGGATCGCGGCGGGCTCGCTGGTACGGCCGCAGAGCGAGGGGGGCACCGTGGTCGTGGTGGCCGAGCCGACCCTGCGGCCGGTGCAGGCGCTGGTGCGCTGGGACCCCGTCGGGCACGCGGTGCGGGAACTGGCCGAGCGGGCCGAGCTGGGTTTCCCGCCGGTGTCGCGGATGGCGGCCGTGTCCGGGACGCCCACGGCCGTCGCCGAGTTCCTGGCCTCGGTCGAGCTGCCGACGGACGCGGAGGTGCTGGGTCCGGTGCCGATGCCGTCGGCGCCGCCGGGCGGGCCCCGCAGACCCGGAGCACCGCCACCGGGCGAGCACTGGGACCGGGCGCTGGTCCGGGTGCCGCCGGGCAGCGGGGCCGCGCTGGCTGCCGCGCTGAAGACCGCCCAGGCCGCCCGTCTGGCACGGGGGAGCGGGGAGGCGGTGCGGGTACGGATCGATCCGCCGGACATCGGGTGACGGCGGTGTCCGACTGGTTCGGTTCGGACGGGTGCGGGGATGCCCTCCCGGGCGGCACCGGGAGGGCAGGGGAGGCGTCAGCCCGTGCTCAGCTGTTGCTCAGCCGTTGCGCGGGGCGGGGAAGGCCGTCGGGCGGGCGTCGTCACGGTCGCGCAGGGCCGGGCTGCCCGCGGTCGGCTGCGTGGGCATCGAGCGCGCTGCGGGGACCGTGGGGACCGCGGGCAGGCCGGTGTTCGTACTGAGCGTACGGGTGCCGGACGGCTCGGTGGCCCGCTCGGCCTCGGCGGCCGCCTGGGCCGCGGCGCGGCGGGCGCCGTAACGGCGGTGCACGGCCTGTTTGGTGACGCCGAGCGCCGAGCCCACCGCGTCCCACGAGAAGCCGAGCGAGCGGTCGAAGTCCACGGCGGCGGTGACCAGGGTTTCGACACTGTCCCGGAGTTCCTGGGCAAGGCGCACCGTCGGGGCGGGGGCGCGTCCGTAGACGACGAAGCCCGTGGACGGGCCGGAGCGGCGCGGGCGGTAGACGTTGCCCAGCTGGGCGGTGAGCGTGCGCAGTGCGTCCACCTGCCGGCGGACTCGCTCGATGTCCCGCACCAGCAAGTGCAGGCTGGCCCGGGCCTGGGCGTCGTGGGTTGCGTGGTCGGCCATGAACAAGCCTCTCGAACCGGCGTTGAAAGGAATTGGGCCGCCTAAGCGGCCCTTTGTGGTCAACTCTTTCTTGACCAACGCGTGTGCGCTCCGCTGGTCACGGGGTGGGGGCGTACGGGCATATGCCTACGCCGGTTGTCCGGGCGTGCGCCGTGTGTGGTTCGGGTTCAGGTCCGTTTCCCGTTTGCCGTCCGTCCGGGCGTGCGTCCGTGGGCATGGCTCGTGTGCGGTTCCTTGGTCATAGACTGGTGCGCTGCCCGTCCAACCCCCGCCCGAGAGGCCCGATCCCGCCCATGAAGCTCGTCTTCGCCGGTACCCCCGAGGTCGCCGTTCCCGCTCTGGACGCTCTGATCGCCTCCGGTCGGCACGAGGTGGCCGCCGTCGTCACGCGCCCCGACGCGCCGGCCGGGCGCGGGCGAAGGCTGGTCGCGTCGCCCGTGGCCGAGCGGGCGGAGGAGGCCGGGATCGAGGTGCTGAAGCCCGTCAGGCCGCGCGATCCGGAGTTCCTGGAGCGGCTGAAGGAGATCGCCCCGGACTGCTGCCCGGTCGTCGCCTACGGCGCCCTGCTGCCCAGGGTGGCCCTGGACATCCCGGCCCACGGCTGGGTCAACCTGCACTTCTCGCTGCTGCCCGCCTGGCGCGGAGCCGCTCCCGTGCAGCACGCCATCATGGCCGGCGACGAGATCACCGGCGCGTCGACGTTCCTCATCGAGGAGGGGCTCGACTCGGGACCCGTCTACGGCACCGTGACTGAGGAGATCCGGCCCACCGACACCAGCGGCGACCTGCTCACCCGGCTCGCCTTCGCGGGCGCGGGGCTGCTCGCCGCGACCATGGACGGCATCCAGGACGGCACCCTGAAGGCCGTACCGCAGCCGAGCGAGGGCATCACCCTCGCGCCGAAGATCACCGTCGAGGACGCCGAGGTCGACTGGGCCACGCCCGCGCTGCGCGTCGACCGCGTCGTGCGCGGCTGCACCCCGGCGCCCGGCGCCTGGACCACGTTCCGCGGCGAGCGGCTCAAGCTCATCCAGGTCACCCCCGTGCCCGGGCGCACCGACCTCGCGCCGGGGCGGCTGGCCGTCGGCAAGAACAGCGTGCACGTGGGCACCGGTTCGTACGCCGTCGAGCTGCTCTGGGTGCAGGCACAGGGCAAGAAGCCGATGCGGGCGGCCGACTGGGCGCGCGGCGTGCGCATCGCCGAGGGCGAGACGCTCGGCGGCTGAGCCCCGGGCGGCGGGGGCGGCGGTGCGCCGACGTAGGCTGGACACCGCAGCCCTCCTTCACATCCGGAGCACCTTTTTCGTGAGCGAGCAGTCCCGGCGGCCTCGTAAGCCCGCCAAGCCCTACCGTCGTCCCCAGAAGGACCCCGTCCGCATCCTGGCCTTCGAGGCCCTGCGCGCGGTCGACGAGCGGGACGCATACGCCAACCTCGTGCTGCCTCCGCTGCTCCGCAAGGCGCGCGGGCAGGGCGACTTCGACGCGCGCGACGCCGCCCTCGCCACCGAGCTGGTCTACGGCACGCTCCGCCGGCAGGGCACGTACGACGCGGTGATCGCCGCCTGCGTCGACCGGCCGCTCCGCGAGGTCGACCCGCCGGTGCTCGACGTGCTCAGCCTCGGTGTGCACCAGCTGCTCGGAACGCGGATCCCGACGCACGCCGCCGTCTCCTCCACCGTGGAGCTCGCGCGGGTGGTGCTCGGCGACGGGCGCGCCAAGTTCGTCAACGCCGTGCTGCGGAAGGTGGCCCAGGACGACCTCGACGGGTGGCTGGAGAAGGTCGCGCCGCCGTACGACGAGGACCCGGAGGATCACCTCGCCGTCGTGCACTCGCATCCCCGCTGGGTCGTCTCCGCGCTCTGGGACTCCCTCGGCGGCGGGCGTGCCGGCATCGAGGACCTGCTGGAGGCCGACAACGAACGGCCCGAGGTGACCCTGGTCGCGCGGCCGGGGCGGGCCACCACCGAGGAGCTGCTGCGCGAGGACGCCGCCGTGCCGGGGCGCTGGTCGCCGTACGCCGTGCGGCTCGCCGAGGGCGGGGAACCGGGCGCCGTGCAGGCCGTGCACGAGGGGCGGGCCGGAGTGCAGGACGAGGGCAGCCAGCTGGTCGCCCTCGCGCTCGCGGGCGCGCCCCTGGAGGGATCCGACGGCAAGTGGCTCGACGGGTGCGCCGGGCCCGGCGGCAAGGCCGCGTTGCTCGCCGCCCTCGCCGCCGAGCGCGGGGCCACACTGCTCGCCTCCGAGAAACAACCGCACCGGGCGGGTCTCGTCGCCAAGGCGCTGGCCGGCAACCCGGGGCCGTACCAGGTGATCGCCGCCGACGGCACCCGGCCACCGTGGCGGCCCGGCACCTTCGACCGCGTGCTGATGGACGTGCCGTGCACCGGGCTCGGCGCGCTCCGCCGGCGCCCCGAGGCCCGCTGGCGGCGGCGCCCGGAGGACCTGGACAACTTCGCACCCCTCCAGCGCGCCCTGCTGCGCACGGCGCTGGACTCGGTGCGGGTCGGCGGGATCGTCGGCTACGCGACCTGCTCGCCGCATCTCGCCGAGACCCGCGCGGTCGTCGCCGACGTCCTCAAGCAGCGCCCCGACGCCGAACTGATCGACGCCCGTCCGATGCTGCCGGGGGTTCCGGCGCTGGGCGAGGGCCCGGACGTACAGCTCTGGCCCCACCTGCACGGCACGGACGCGATGTACCTGGCCCTGATCCGCAGAACGGGCTGAAACACCGCCGGGGCACAGCGCCCCGTAAGGGGCGCGGGGAACTGCGCGATCAACCCCCACCGACCCGCAGACAAACCACAACCGAAACGGACCGCCGTTACAGCCCAGCGCGGCGACATGGCAGGCTTGGGGCATGGCCGTGCAGATCAACCCCAGCATCCTGTCCGCCGACTTCGCCCGCCTCGCGGAGGAGGCCAAGGCGGTCCAAGGCGCCGACTGGCTCCACGTCGACGTCATGGACAACCACTTCGTCCCGAACCTCACGCTCGGCGTGCCGGTCGTGGAGTCCCTGGCGCGAGCGACGGACACCCCGCTGGACTGCCACCTGATGATCGAGGACCCCGACCGCTGGGCGCCCCAGTACGTCGAGGCGGGCGCCTCCTCCGTCACCTTCCACGTGGAGGCGGCCGCCGCTCCGGTGCGACTCGCCCGGGAGATCCGTGCCAAGGGGGCCCGTGCCTCCATGGCGCTCAAGCCCGCGACGCCGATCGAGCCGTACGAGGACCTGCTGCCGGAACTCGACATGCTGCTGATCATGACGGTCGAGCCCGGCTTCGGCGGCCAGGCGTTCCTCGACATCATGCTGCCGAAGATCCGCCGTACCCGTGAGCTGATCAGCAAGCACGGCCTGCAGCTGTGGCTCCAGGTGGACGGCGGTGTCTCGGCCTCGACGATCGAGCGGTGCGCGGACGCGGGAGCGGACGTGTTCGTGGCCGGCTCGGCCGTGTACGGGGCGAAGGACCCCGAGGAGGCGGTCCGTGCCCTGCGCGCGCAGGCGGCGTCGGCCACCGCCAAGGCGTCCTGGGCATGCGACCACTGAGCCACAGGTACGTGAACGGTTAAGTGAACGGCGCCCTTCAGGGCGGATCCGCCGCGCCGAATCTGCAAGGATGAACGGCGAATCCAGAGTGTGAACAGCAGTGAGGAGATCGCCGTGTCGGGTATGTCGGCGGGCCGGTCAGCCATGCGGATGGGACCCGCTGAGCTGGTGCAGGCGGCGGCCATGGCCCGCCGCTTCTACCTCGAGGGCAAGTCCAAGATCCAGATCGCGGAGGAGTTCGGCGTCAGCCGCTTCAAGGTGGCCCGGGTCCTGGAGACCGCTCTCGAACGGGATCTCGTACGCATCGAGATCCGTGTCCCGGCCGAGCTGGACGCCGAGCGCTCCGACGCGCTCCGCGCCCGCTACGGCCTGAGGCACGCTGTCGTGGTCGAGTCCCCGGCCGAGGCCGAGGAGACCCCCGACCCCGAGAACCTGGGGGAAGTGGCCGCCGACCTGCTCGGCGAGCTGGTCAACGAGGGGGATGTGCTCGGGCTGGCCTGGGGCCGGTCCACGATCCACATGGCGGCGGCGCTGGACCGGCTGCCGCCGTGCACGGTGGTGCAGCTGACGGGGGTGTACGACGCCGGGACCTCGGAGCGTGGCTCGGTCGAGGCCGTGCGGCGAGCCGCCCAGGTGTCGGGCGGCGACGCCCACCCCATCTACGCGCCGATGCTGCTGCCGGACGCGGCCACCGCGGCCGCGCTGCGCAACCAGACCGGGATCGCCCGAGCCTTCGAGTACTTCGACAAGGTCACGGTCGCCTGTGTCTCCATCGGCTCCTGGGAGCCGGGCATCTCGACCGTGCACGACATGCTCAGCGACGAGGAGCGGGCGCACTACGCCTCGCTCGGTGTCGCCGCCGAGATGGCCGCGCACCTCTTCGACGCCGAGGGGCGCCGGATCGGGCGGGACCTGGGGGAGCGGTGCATCACGGTCAAGGCCGACCAGCTGCGCCGTATCCCGGAGGT
>NZ_JBEPBF010000151.1:0-22462 GCF_040298985.1 Streptomyces sp. NPDC001093
AGGCGCGCACCGCGCGGGACGCCGCCGCCTGGCGCGAGCGCCGGGAGCGGCCCGGCCTCCGGGACGTGCTGCGGCACGCCACGCACGCCCGTACGTTCTTCCTCTTCGGCAGCCGGGACGTGTTCGCCGAGACGGCCACCTGGTTCGCCCACGCGGCCGGCAACGGGCCGTACCGGAAGAACGTCGCCAAGGGACACGCCACGCTGATGGCGGAGCTCCCGGCCCTGCTCCAGCCGCCCGGCGGCGGGCACTCCATCGACGTCCTGGTCTGTTTCAAGCCCTACCCGCCCTACGCCCACTTCAGACGGCCGGGCGGGCCAGCCAGTCGTCCACGCCGGCCAGCAGCCGCGCCCTGACGTCCTCCGGGGCGGCCGAACCCCGTACCGACTGCCGGGCCAGCTCGGCGAGCTCGGCGTCCGAGAAGCCGTGCGCGTGCCGGGCGATCTCGTACTGGGCGGCCAGCCGGGAGCCGAACAGCAGCGGGTCGTCGGCGCCGAGGGCCATCGGAACGCCCGCCTCGAAGAGGGTCCGCAGCGGGACGTCCTCGGGCTTCTCGTACACGCCGAGCGCCACGTTCGACGCCGGACACACCTCGCAGGTCACCTGCCGGTCCGCCAGCCGCTTCAGCAGCCGCGGGTCCTCCGCCGCGCGCACCCCGTGGCCGATCCGCGAGGCGTGCAGGTCGTCCAGGCAGTCGCGCACCGACGCCGGGCCGGTCAGCTCGCCGCCGTGCGGGGCCGACAGCAGGCCGCCCTCGCGCGCGATGTGGAAGGCCCGGTCGAAGTCCCGCGCCATGCCCCGCCGCTCGTCGTTGGAGAGCCCGAAACCGACCACGCCCCGGTCCGCGTACCGCACCGCGAGGCGGGCCAGGGTACGGGCGTCCAGAGGGTGCTTCATGCGGTTGGCGGCGACCAGCACGCGCATGTCGAGCCCGGTCTCCCGGGAGGTCGTGTCCACGGCGTCCAGGATGATCTCCAGTGCGGGGATCAGACCGCCCAGCCGGGGCGCGTACGACGTCGGGTCCACCTGGATCTCCAGCCAGCCCGAGCCGTCCTTCAGGTCCTCCTCGGCGGCCTCCCGGACCAGGCGCTGGATGTCCTCCGGTTCCCGCAGGCAGGAGCGCGCCGCGTCGTAGAGCCGCTGGAAACGGAACCAGCCCCGCTCGTCGGTGGCCCGCAGCTTCGGCGGTTCGCCGCTGGTCAGTGCGTCCGTCAGGGCCTCGGGCAGACGTACGCCGTGCTTGTCGGCCAGTTCCAGGACGGTCCCCGGCCGCATCGAACCGGTGAAGTGCAGGTGCAGATGGGCTTTCGGCAGCTCAGAGAGATCACGTACACGCTCCATTCCCAGATCCTGCCGTACGTCCCTGCCGTACCGGTAGCCGTTTCCCCGTACGTGGTCTTGCTCGCACAAACGAACGGGGGCACCCGGGAAGGTTCCCGGGTGCCCCTGTCCAAAAATGGACCGCTCGGTTGTCCAAAGCTGGACTGCTCAGGCCTTGGCCTCCGCCAGCAGCTTCTGGATGCGGCTCACGCCCTCGACGAGGTCCTCGTCGCCCAGCGCGTACGACAGCCGCAGATAACCCGGCGTGCCGAAGGCCTCGCCCGGGACGACCGCGACCTCGGCCTCCTCCAGGATCAGCGCGGCCAGCTCGACCGTGTCCTGCGGGCGCTTGCCCCGGATCTCCTTGCCGAGCAGCGCCTTGACCGACGGGTAGGCGTAGAAGGCGCCCTCGGGCTCGGGGCAGACCACGCCGTCGATCTCGTTGAGCATCCGCACGATGGTCCTGCGGCGCCGGTCGAAGGCCTCGCGCATCCTCGCCACGGCCTCGAGGTCACCCGAGACGGCGGCCAGGGCGGCCACCTGCGCCACGTTGGAGACGTTGGAGGTGGCGTGCGACTGCAGGTTGGTCGCGGCCTTGACGACGTCCTTCGGGCCGATGACCCAGCCCACGCGCCAGCCGGTCATGGCGTACGTCTTCGCGACACCGTTGACCACGATGCACTTGTCGCGCAGCTCGGGCAGCAGCGCCGGCAGCGACACGGAGGCCGCGTCGCCGTAGACCAGGTGCTCGTAGATCTCGTCGGTCAGCACCCACAGACCGTGCTCGACGGCCCAGCGGCCGATCGCCTCGGTCTCGGCCTCGGAGTACACCGCGCCGGTCGGGTTGGACGGGGAGACGAAGAGCACGACCTTGGTCTTCTCCGTGCGCGCCGCCTCCAGCTGCTCGACCGAGACGCGGTAGCCGGTGGTCTCGTCGGCCACGACCTCCACCGGGACACCCCCGGCCAGGCGGATCGACTCCGGGTACGTCGTCCAGTACGGCGCCGGGACGATGACCTCGTCGCCCGGGTCGAGGATCGCGGCGAACGCCTCGTAGATGGCCTGCTTGCCGCCGTTGGTGACGAGGATCTGCGAGACGTCGGGCTCCCAGCCGGAGTCGCGCAGCGTCTTCGCGGCGATCGCGGCCTTCAGCTCGGGCAGGCCGCCGGCCGGCGTGTAGCGGTGGTACTTGGGGTTCTTGCAGGCCTCTACGGCCGCCTCGACGATGTAGTCCGGGGTCGGGAAGTCGGGCTCGCCGGCGCCGAAGCCGATCACCGGACGCCCGGCGGCCTTCAGGGCCTTGGCCTTGGCGTCCACGGCGAGGGTGGCGGACTCGGAGATCGCGCCGACTCGGGCGGAGACCCGGCGCTCGGTGGGTGGGGTTGCAGCGCTCATGGAGCCCATCGTTCCAGACCGGAAATGTCCCCGGCACACGGGTTTCACGGACTGAACAACCAGGGGTCGATGCGTGAACACGGGTCCGAATCCGGTCCCCGGCCAGGACGATCTTTGGTCAACAGGCCCCGGACGGGCGCTTTCTGTTCGACGCCGGGCCGCGGACCACGTACACTCTCACCTCGTTGGCCTTCAGAAGCCGCCGCCGAAACCGGTGCACACCCCGCACCCGGCCGGATGCGGTACGTTGGGGGACACACAAAGGGTCGTAGCTCAATTGGTAGAGCACCGGTCTCCAAAACCGGCGGTTGGGGGTTCAAGTCCCTCCGGCCCTGCTACACACACCGCCAGGATGTGTGCGCATGTACGTACAGCATTGCACCGCCGTGCGGCTCAGAAACCGGGCGCGGCACGGCCACGACCCGGGACCAGGTGAGGACAATGACGGACGCCGTGGGCTCCATCGACACGCCTGATGCCCAGGACGAGGCACTCGAGTCGAAGAAGACACGCAAGGGCGGCAAGCGCGCCAAGAAGGGCCCGCTGAAGCGCCTGGCCACCTTCTACCGCCAGGTCATCGCGGAGCTCCGCAAGGTCGTCTGGCCGACGCGCAACCAGCTGACGTCGTACACCACCGTGGTGATCTTCTTCGTCGCCATCATGATCGCGCTGGTGACCGTGATTGACTATGGGCTCAACCACGCGGCCAAGTACGTCTTCGGCTGAGCCAAGAGCGAAGGGCGCCGTGGCACCGGCGCCCGTTTTCGCATGTTCCACCCCTATGTATCCAGGAAGAAGCAGCCATCGTGTCTGACCCGAACCTGAACGACGACGCCACCGAGCCTCGCGGGACCGCTGCCGAGATGGTGGACGACGAGCTCGACATCGTCGAGGGCGCGGACGAGCAGGACGAGTTCGAGGCTGCCGAGGCCGAGGCGGGGGAGCCGGCCGAAGAGGCTGCCCTGAACGTCGAGGACGAGGACGAGGAGGCCGGCGAGGCTGCCGAGGAGGCCGCCGCCGAGGCCGCCGAGGAAGAGCCGGCCGAGCCCGTCGACCCCGTCGAGGCCCTGCGCGAGGAACTGCGCTCCCTGCCCGGCGAGTGGTACGTCATCCACACCTACGCCGGCTACGAGAACCGCGTGAAGACCAACCTGGAGCAGCGCGCCGTCTCGCTGAACGTCGAGGACTACATCTTCCAGGCCGAGGTGCCGCAGGAAGAGGTCGTCCAGATCAAGAACGGCGACCGCAAGACGATCAAGCAGAACAAGCTGCCGGGTTACGTCCTGGTCCGCATGGACCTGACCAACGAGTCCTGGGGTGTCGTCCGCAACACCCCCGGCGTCACCGGCTTCGTCGGCAACGCCTACGACCCGTACCCGCTGACCCTGGACGAGATCGTCAAGATGCTCGCCCCGGAGGCCGAGGAGAAGGCCGCCCGCGAGGCCGCCGAGGCCGAGGGCAAGCCCGCCCCGCAGCGCAAGGTCGAGGTCCAGGTGCTGGACTTCGAGGTCGGCGACTCGGTCACCGTCACCGACGGCCCGTTCGCCACGCTGCAGGCGACCATCAACGAGATCAACCCCGACTCGAAGAAGGTCAAGGGCCTGGTGGAGATCTTCGGCCGCGAGACGCCGGTCGAGCTCTCCTTCGACCAGATCCAGAAGAACTAGTCCATTTCTGGACGTCGCTCTTCCGCGCAGGTCAGGCGGGCTGTCTCAGCCGGTCTGACCTGCTCGGTTTTTGGCCGCGCATCTATACCCGTTATCGTTGTGCGGTATGCCTGCGTCAGGATCGCGATCCTCGCGCGGGCATGGACCCGAATGAAAGGACCCGGAGAGCTATGCCTCCCAAGAAGAAGAAGGTCACGGGGCTCATCAAGCTCCAGATCAACGCCGGTGCGGCGAACCCGGCCCCGCCGGTCGGCCCCGCGCTGGGTCAGCACGGCGTCAACATCATGGAGTTCTGCAAGGCGTACAACGCCGCGACCGAGTCGCAGCGTGGCTGGGTGATCCCGGTGGAGATCACGGTCTACGAGGACCGCTCCTTCACCTTCGTCACCAAGACGCCGCCGGCCGCGAAGATGATCCTCAAGGCCGCTGGTGTCGAGAAGGGCTCCGGCGAGCCGCACAAGACCAAGGTCGCCAAGATCACCGAGGCGCAGGTCCGCGAGATCGCCCAGACCAAGATGCCCGACCTCAACGCCAACGACCTGGACGCCGCGTCGAAGATCATCGCCGGTACCGCCCGTTCCATGGGCATCACGGTCGAGGGCTGACCTCAACCCCCCAGCAGTCATGCGGCCTCGGCCGCACGTGGCAGGGCCTGCTCGGCCCAGGGACCACGACTCCTTTCAGAACACACAGGAGCAAGTTGTGAGCAAGCGCAGCAAGGCTCTCCGCGCTGCGGACGCCAAGGTCGACCGGGAGAAGCTGTACGCCCCGCTCGAGGCCGTCCGTCTCGCCAAGGAGACCTCCACGACCAAGTTCGACGCCACCGTCGAGGTCGCCTTCCGTCTGGGTGTCGACCCGCGCAAGGCCGACCAGATGGTCCGTGGCACCGTGAACCTTCCGCACGGCACCGGTAAGACCGCCCGGGTCCTGGTCTTCGCGACCGGTGACCGTGCCGAGGCCGCGCGTGCCGCGGGCGCCGACATCGTCGGTGCCGACGAGCTGATCGACGAGGTCTCGAAGGGCCGCCTGGACTTCGACGCCGTCGTCGCCACCCCGGACCTCATGGGCAAGGTCGGCCGCCTCGGCCGCGTCCTCGGCCCGCGTGGTCTGATGCCGAACCCGAAGACCGGCACCGTCACCCCCGACGTCGCCAAGGCCGTCACCGACATCAAGGGCGGCAAGATCGAGTTCCGCGTCGACAAGCACTCGAACCTGCACTTCATCATCGGCAAGGCGTCCTTCGACGACGCCAAGCTGGTGGAGAACTACGGCGCGGCGCTGGAGGAGATCCTCCGTCTGAAGCCGTCCGCCGCCAAGGGTCGCTACCTCAAGAAGGCCGCCATCACCACCACGATGGGCCCCGGCATTCCGGTCGACCCCAACCGCACCCGCAACCTCCTCGTCGAGGAGGACCCGGCCGCCGTCTGAGCCGTCCGCTCACCCCGGTAGCCGCGTCAGGTACGCGTGAGCAAGGGCGGGCCCTGCAACCTTCGAGGTGCGGGGTCCGTCCTTTCTTCGTACGGCCTTACTTTGTACGGCCTTTCGAATGACTGTCAGTGCCCTGGACTACCGTGCCGGGCACAACGACTCGCAACAGGGGTGGGACCAGATGAAGAGCACGACCGTTCGCCGCACGGCCCTTTCCGTAGCGGTGGTCGCCGCGCTGACCTCCGTGGCAGCCTGCGGCTCCTCCTCAGGCTCCGGCAAGGGGGACAAGGCCGCCGGCGGCGAGACGATCCACATCAGCCCCATCGCGGCCGTGCTGCGCACCGCCGAGCAGTCCACCGACAAGGCGGACTCGGCGAAGGTGCGCTCCACCATGGTCGTCGGCGACGTGATGTCGATGTCGGGAAACGGCACCATGCGCTGGGGCAACGGCCTCACCGGCAGCCTCACCATCACCTACACCGGCGGCAAGATCGCCGAGGCCATGCACAAGGTCGGTGCGGCGCCGTCGCTGCAGGCCCGCTACCTGCCGGACGCCTACTACGCGAACCTGGGCGGCGCGTCCGCCGAGCGCCTGGGCGGCAAGCACTGGATCAAGTACTCGTACGACCTCCTCGCCCAGGTCAGCGGTGCCTCCGGGGCGTACCTGAAGGACCAGGTCCGCACCGCCACGCCGAACCAGTCCGTGAAGCTGCTGCTGGCCTCCGGTGATGTCAAGAAGGTGGGCGAGGAGACGGTCTCCGGCGTACACACCCGGCACTACTCGGGCACGGTGAACGTCGCCGACCTCGCGGGCAGGAACAGCAACATCAGCGCGGACCAGCTGGCCGCCCTGAAGAAGCAGCTCGACCAGGCGGGCATCACCACCGAGACCGTCGACATCTGGCTCAACGACCAGAACCTGCTCGTGAAGAAGATCGAGAAGGGCGCCACGGCCAAGGGCGAGATGGTCAACACCGCCTACTACAGCGACTACGGCGTCCCGGTCACCACCGAGGCCCCGCCGGCCTCCGACACGCTGGACTTCGCCAAGCTCATGAAGTCCAGCGGCCTGCCCAACGGCACCGCGACGGGCAGCGGCACGAGCATGACGACGTCCTGACCCGATTTGCCTGGGCGGGGGGCCGTCCCGTACTCTTCCACGGAAGCCAAAGACCGCTGGTCGTTGTCGCACGCTCGAACGAGGGTGCGGTGGCCGAAGGATCCGCTGAAAAGTGGGCGACCCGCGCAGGTGACAGTGGAAGAACTCCCGGAGTGCGCGCGCTGAGCGCGTGTGCGGCCGGTCGAGTCCGCCCCGTGCGCCTGCGCCGGGGCGTTTCGTTTTTCCCAGTCCTCCTTCGGGTCCGCGCGGTCCGAATCACCCGGAAGGAGGCCGAGGCTCTATGGCGAGGCCCGACAAGGCTGCCGCGGTTGCGGAGCTGACGGACAAGTTCCGCAGCTCCAACGCCGCCGTGCTGACCGAGTACCGCGGTCTCACCGTGGCGCAGCTCAAGACGCTGCGCCGGTCGCTCGGTGAGAACGCCCAGTACGCCGTGGTGAAGAACACGCTGACCAAGATTGCGGCCAAGGAGGCCGGGATCACGCTGGAGGACCAGCTCTTCGCTGGCCCGACGGCCGTCGCCTTCGTCACCGGTGACCCGGTGGAGTCGGCGAAGGGTCTGCGTGACTTCGCCAAGGACAACCCCAATCTCGTCATCAAGGGCGGTGTCCTCGAGGGCAAGGCCCTCTCCGCCGACGAGATCAAGAAGCTTGCGGACCTCGAGTCCCGCGAGGTTCTGCTCAGCAAGCTGGCCGGTGCCTTCAAGGGCAAGCAGTCCCAGGCTGCTCAGCTCTTCCAGGCGCTGCCGTCGAAGCTCGTCCGTACCGTGGACGCGCTGCGCGCCAAGCAGGCCGAGCAGGGCGGTGCCGAGTAATTCGGCTCGCTTTCTGACCCGCGCCGACGGCACGGGTCGCAGCGGGCCGACGTACGCCCGCCACATCCAGTACATCCGGCACCTGCCGATTTGAGTGGAAGGATCGCCCATCATGGCGAAGCTCAGCCAGGAAGACCTGCTCGCGCAGTTCGAGGAGATGACCCTCATCGAGCTCTCCGAGTTCGTGAAGGCCTTCGAGGAGAAGTTCGACGTCACCGCCGCCGCCGCGGTCGCCGTTGCCGGTCCGGCCGGTCCGGCCGCCCCGGCCGAGGCCGAGGAGGAGAAGGACGAGTTCGACGTCATCCTCACCGGCGCCGGCGACAAGAAGATCCAGGTCATCAAGGTCGTGCGTGAGCTGACCTCCCTGGGTCTGAAGGAGGCCAAGGACCTCGTCGACGGCACCCCGAAGCCGGTCCTCGAGAAGGTCAACAAGGAAGCCGCCGACAAGGCCGCCGAGTCCCTCAAGGCCGCCGGCGCCTCCGTCGAGGTCAAGTAACACCTTCCGGGTCCCGCACGCACCGCAGGACCCGGCCGCGCGCTGAAATCAGTCCCGTAGGGCTGTAACGCGAACGCACCGAAGGGCGATCATCCATCCGGGTGGTCGCCCTTCGGCGTTCCCCGGAGCCCGGCCTGGGCTGCCTTGCACCTGTGTTCGTGAGGGGTAAGGTGATCTTCGCCGTGTCTCCGGATCCCCGGTTCCCGCAAGGGAGCCCTTGACGAACCGCACGCAGCGCGCAATTCTCAGGACGCGTCGTCACAAGGATCCGAATCCGAGGCATGGATCGACGGCGAAGAGGGCAGTATCAACGTGCGTTGAGGGCAGCATGCCGAGGGCGTTGACAAGAGTGGTGAGCACAGCGAGGGTCTCGACAAACCCGCACTGGACATCAGTGTGCCAAGTGGCTACACTGACCCTTTGCGCTGCCTGTTAGCTGTCCCCTGCCCGTCACCAGGGGTCTGCCCTCACTCGAGCACTGACGACAAAAGCTCCCTTGACCTGGGGTTTCTGTCTCTGTGTACGGGTGAGGGGCCGGTACGCGCGTAGTGAGTCCGAGCCCTCGGAAGGACCCCCTCTTGGCCGCCTCGCGCAATGCCTCGACCGCGAATATGAACAACGGCGCCAGCACCGCCCCGCTGCGCATCTCCTTTGCAAAGATCAAGGAGCCTCTCGAGGTTCCGAACCTGCTCGCGCTGCAGACCGAGAGCTTCGACTGGCTGCTCGGCAACACCGCCTGGCAGAGTCGGGTCGAGGAGGCTCTGGAGAACGGTCAGGACGTCCCCACCAAGTCCGGTCTGGAGGAGATCTTCGAGGAGATCTCCCCCATCGAGGACTTCTCCGGGTCGATGTCCCTGACGTTCCGGGACCACCGCTTCGAGCCGCCGAAGAACTCCATCGACGAGTGCAAGGAGCGCGACTTCACGTACGCCGCCCCGCTCTTCGTCACCGCGGAGTTCACCAACAACGAGACCGGTGAGATCAAGTCCCAGACGGTCTTCATGGGCGATTTCCCGCTCATGACGAACAAGGGCACCTTCGTCATCAACGGCACCGAGCGTGTCGTGGTGTCCCAGCTGGTCCGTTCCCCCGGTGTCTACTTCGACTCCACCATCGACAAGACGTCCGACAAGGACATCTTCTCCGCCAAGATCATCCCGTCCCGGGGTGCCTGGCTGGAGATGGAGATCGACAAGCGCGACATGGTCGGTGTGCGTATCGACCGCAAGCGCAAGCAGTCGGTCACCGTGCTGCTGAAGGCGCTCGGCTGGACGACCGAGCAGATCCTCGAGGAGTTCGGCGAGTACGAGTCCATGCGCGCCACCCTGGAGAAGGACCACACCCAGGGCCAGGACGACGCGCTGCTCGACATCTACCGCAAGCTGCGTCCGGGCGAGCCCCCCACGCGTGAGGCCGCGCAGACGCTGCTGGAGAACCTCTACTTCAACCCCAAGCGCTACGACCTCGCCAAGGTCGGCCGCTACAAGGTCAACAAGAAGCTCGGTGCGGACGAGCCGCTGGACGCCGGTGTGCTCACCACCGACGACATCATCGCCACCATCAAGTACCTGGTGAAGCTGCACGCCGGCGAGACCGAGACGACCGGCGAGTCCGGCCGCTCGATCATGGTCGAGACCGACGACATCGACCACTTCGGCAACCGTCGTATCCGCAGCGTCGGCGAGCTGATCCAGAACCAGGTCCGTACGGGTCTCGCCCGTATGGAGCGCGTCGTGCGCGAGCGCATGACCACCCAGGACGTCGAGGCGATCACGCCGCAGACCCTGATCAACATCCGCCCGGTCGTGGCGTCGATCAAGGAGTTCTTCGGCACCTCGCAGCTGTCCCAGTTCATGGACCAGAACAACCCGCTGTCGGGGCTGACGCACAAGCGTCGTCTGAACGCCCTCGGCCCGGGTGGTCTCTCCCGTGAGCGGGCCGGCTTCGAGGTCCGTGACGTGCACCCCTCGCACTACGGCCGCATGTGCCCGATCGAGACGCCGGAAGGCCCGAACATCGGTCTGATCGGCTCGCTCGCCTCCTACGGCCGGGTCAACGCGTTCGGTTTCATCGAGACCCCGTACCGCAAGGTCGACGAGCAGGGTGTGGTCACCGACGAGGTGGACTACCTGACCGCCGACGAGGAGGACCGCTTCGTCATCGCGCAGGCCAACGCGCCGCTGACCGACGAGCTCCGCTTCGCCGAGGCCCGCGTGCTGGTCCGCCGCCGTGGCGGCGAGGTCGACTACGTCGCCCCCGAGGACGTGGACTACATGGACGTCTCGCCGCGCCAGATGGTGTCGGTCGCGACCGCCATGATCCCCTTCCTCGAGCACGACGACGCCAACCGTGCCCTCATGGGCGCGAACATGATGCGTCAGGCCGTGCCGCTGATTAAGTCCGAGGCGCCGCTCGTCGGCACCGGCATGGAGTACCGCTCCGCGGTCGACGCCGGCGACGTGGTCAAGGCCGAGAAGGACGGTGTGGTCCAGGAGGTCTCCGCGGACTACATCACCACCGCCAACGACGACGGCACGTACATCACGTACCGCCTGGCCAAGTTCTCCCGGTCCAACCAGGGCACCTCGGTCAACCAGAAGGTCATCGTCAACGAGGGCGACCGCGTCGTCACCGGCCAGGTCCTGGCCGACGGCCCGGCCACCCAGAACGGCGAGATGGCCCTCGGCAAGAACCTGCTCGTGGCGTTCATGCCGTGGGAGGGTCACAACTACGAGGACGCGATCATCCTGTCGCAGCGCCTCGTGCAGGACGACGTCCTCTCCTCGATCCACATCGAGGAGCACGAGGTCGACGCCCGTGACACCAAGCTCGGCCCCGAGGAGATCACCCGGGACATCCCGAACGTCTCCGAGGAGGTCCTCGCCGACCTCGACGAGCGCGGCATCATCCGCATCGGTGCCGAGGTCATCGCCGGTGACATCCTCGTCGGCAAGGTCACCCCGAAGGGTGAGACCGAGCTGACCCCCGAGGAGCGCCTGCTCCGCGCGATCTTCGGTGAGAAGGCCCGTGAGGTCCGTGACACCTCGCTGAAGGTGCCGCACGGCGAGACCGGCAAGGTCATCGGCGTGCGCGTCTTCGACCGCGAGGAGGGCGACGAGCTGCCGCCGGGCGTGAACCAGCTGGTCCGCGTCTACGTCGCGCAGAAGCGCAAGATCACCGACGGTGACAAGCTCGCCGGCCGTCACGGCAACAAGGGTGTCATCTCCAAGATCCTGCCCATCGAGGACATGCCGTTCCTCGAGGACGGAACTCCGGTCGACATCATCCTCAACCCGCTGGGTGTGCCGTCCCGAATGAACCCGGGACAGGTCCTGGAGATCCACCTCGGCTGGCTCGCCAGCCGCGGCTGGGACGTCTCCGGCCTCGCGGACGAGTGGGCCCAGCGCCTGCAGGCCATCGG
This sequence comes from Streptomyces sp. NPDC001093, assembly GCF_040298985.1. Classification (NCBI taxonomy): domain Bacteria; kingdom Bacillati; phylum Actinomycetota; class Actinomycetes; order Kitasatosporales; family Streptomycetaceae; genus Streptomyces; species Streptomyces sp. NPDC001093. Next base: position 11,659 of record NZ_JBEPBF010000151.1, read on the forward strand.
CGCCGACCAGGTTGCCCCGCGCACCAACGTCGCCACCCCGGTCTTCGACGGTGCCCGCGAGGACGAGCTGGCGGGTCTGCTGCAGCACACCATCCCGAACCGCGACGGCGAGCGCATGGTGCTCCCGTCCGGCAAGGCGCGGCTGTTCGACGGCCGCTCCGGTGAGCCGTTCCCGGACCCGATCTCGGTCGGCTACATGTACATCCTGAAGCTGCACCACCTGGTCGACGACAAGCTGCACGCCCGCTCGACCGGTCCGTACTCGATGATCACCCAGCAGCCGCTGGGTGGTAAGGCCCAGTTCGGTGGCCAGCGGTTCGGCGAGATGGAGGTGTGGGCCCTCGAGGCCTACGGCGCCGCGTACGCCCTCCAGGAGCTGCTGACCATCAAGTCCGACGACGTCACCGGCCGCGTGAAGGTCTACGAGGCCATCGTCAAGGGCGAGAACATCCCCGAGCCCGGCATCCCCGAGTCCTTCAAGGTCCTCATCAAGGAGATGCAGTCGCTCTGCCTGAACGTGGAGGTGCTGTCCAGCGACGGTATGTCCATCGAGATGCGTGACACCGACGAGGATGTCTTCCGCGCTGCGGAGGAGCTCGGCATCGACCTGTCCCGGCGCGAGCCGAGCAGCGTCGAAGAGGTCTGACGGGAGTCCGGCGGGGCCCTCACCCTTAAGGGCCCCGCCGACCCCCAGGCCCCCGTTTCAGACCACAGACTTACGACCCTGAGAGGGATTGACGCATAGTGCTCGACGTCAACTTCTTCGACGAGCTCCGGATCGGCCTGGCCACCGCTGACGACATCCGTCAGTGGAGCCACGGCGAGGTCAAGAAGCCCGAGACCATCAACTACCGCACCCTCAAGCCCGAGAAGGACGGACTCTTCTGCGAGAAGATCTTCGGCCCCACCCGGGACTGGGAGTGCTACTGCGGCAAGTACAAGCGCGTCCGCTTCAAGGGCATCATCTGCGAGCGCTGTGGCGTCGAGGTCACGCGCGCCAAGGTGCGCCGTGAGCGGATGGGCCACATCGAGCTGGCCGCGCCCGTCACGCACATCTGGTACTTCAAGGGTGTCCCCTCGCGCCTCGGCTACCTGCTGGACCTGGCGCCGAAGGACCTCGAGAAGGTCATCTACTTCGCCGCGTACATGATCACGTACGTCGACGAGGAGCGCCGTACCCGCGACCTGCCCTCCCTGGAGGCGCATGTCTCGGTCGAGCGCCAGCAGATCGAGAACCGCCGCGACGCCGACCTGGAGGCCCGCGCCAAGAAGCTCGAGGCCGACCTGGCCGAGCTGGAGGCCGAGGGCGCCAAGGCCGACGTGCGCCGCAAGGTGCGCGAGGGTGCCGAGCGCGAGATGAAGCAGCTGCGCGACCGCGCGCAGCGCGAGATCGACCGCCTCGACGAGGTGTGGAACCGGTTCAAGAACCTCAAGGTCCAGGACCTCGAGGGCGACGAGCTGCTCTACCGCGAGCTGCGTGACCGCTTCGGCACGTACTTCGACGGCTCGATGGGTGCCGCGGCGCTGCAGAAGCGCCTGGAGTCCTTCGACCTGGAGGAGGAGGCCGAGCGGCTCCGCGAGATCATCCGCACCGGCAAGGGCCAGAAGAAGACCCGTGCCCTCAAGCGCCTGAAGGTCGTCTCCGCGTTCCTGCAGACGTCCAACAGCCCCAAGGGCATGGTCCTGGACTGCGTCCCGGTCATCCCGCCGGACCTGCGTCCGATGGTGCAGCTGGACGGTGGCCGCTTCGCGACCTCCGACCTGAACGACCTGTACCGCCGTGTCATCAACCGCAACAACCGTCTGAAGAGGCTCCTGGACCTCGGTGCCCCGGAGATCATCGTCAACAACGAGAAGCGCATGCTTCAGGAGGCCGTTGACGCCCTCTTCGACAACGGCCGTCGCGGCCGTCCGGTGACCGGTCCCGGCAACCGCCCGCTGAAGTCCCTCAGCGACATGCTGAAGGGTAAGCAGGGCCGTTTCCGTCAGAACCTGCTCGGCAAGCGTGTCGACTACTCGGCGCGTTCCGTGATCGTCGTCGGTCCGCAGCTGAAGCTGCACCAGTGCGGTCTGCCGAAGGCGATGGCGCTGGAGCTGTTCAAGCCGTTCGTGATGAAGCGCCTGGTCGACCTGAACCACGCGCAGAACATCAAGAGCGCCAAGCGCATGGTGGAGCGCGGCCGCACGGTCGTGTACGACGTCCTCGAAGAGGTCATCGCCGAGCACCCGGTCCTGCTGAACCGTGCTCCCACCCTGCACCGCCTCGGCATCCAGGCCTTCGAGCCGCAGCTGGTCGAGGGCAAGGCCATCCAGATCCACCCGCTCGTCTGCACCGCGTTCAACGCGGACTTCGACGGTGACCAGATGGCCGTGCACCTGCCGCTGTCCGCGGAGGCGCAGGCCGAGGCCCGCATCCTGATGCTGTCCTCGAACAACATCCTCAAGCCGGCCGACGGCCGTCCGGTGACGATGCCGACCCAGGACATGGTCCTCGGTCTGTTCTTCCTCACCACCGACGGCGAGATGCGTGACGTCAAGGGCGAGGGCCGCTCGTTCGCGTCCGTGGCCGAGGCGATCATGGCGTTCGACGCCGGCGAGCTCTCGCTGCAGTCGCGCGTGGACATCCGCTTCCCGGTGGGCACCATCCCGCCGCGCGGCTGGACCCCGCCGGCCCGCGAGGAGGGCGAGCCGGAGTGGCAGCAGGGTGACTCGTTCCGTCTGAACACGACCCTGGGCCGCGCGCTCTTCAACGAGCTGCTGCCCGAGGACTACCCGTTCGTCGACTACGAGGTCGGCAAGAAGCAGCTCTCCGAGATCGTCAACGACCTCGCCGAGCGCTACCCGAAGGTCATCGTGGCGGCGACGCTCGACAACCTGAAGGCGTCCGGCTTCTACTGGGCCACCCGTTCCGGCGTCACCGTCGCCATCTCCGACGTCGTCGTTCCCGAGGCGAAGAAGGAGATCGTCAAGGGCTACGAGGCGCAGGACGAGAAGGTCCAGAAGCAGTACGAGCGCGGTCTGATCACCAAGGACGAGCGCACGCAGGAGCTCATCGCGATCTGGACCAAGGCGACCAACGAGGTCGCCGAGGCGATGAACGAGAACTTCCCGAAGACCAACCCGATCTTCATGATGGTGAACTCGGGTGCACGAGGCAACATGATGCAGATGCGTCAGATCGCCGGTATGCGTGGTCTGGTGTCGAACGCGAAGAACGAGACGATCCCGCGGCCCATCAAGGCGTCGTTCCGTGAGGGTCTGTCCGTGCTGGAGTACTTCATCTCCACGCACGGTGCCCGTAAGGGTCTGGCGGACACCGCCCTTCGTACCGCCGACTCGGGTTACCTCACCCGTCGTCTGGTCGACGTCTCGCAGGACGTCATCATCCGCGAGGAGGACTGCGGCACTGAGCGTGGCCTCAAGCTCCACATCGCGGAGCGCGGTGCGGACGGCGTGCTGCGTAAGGCGGACGACGTCGAGACGTCCGTGTACGCGCGCTGCCTCGCCGAGGACATCGTCGTCGACGGCAAGGTGCTGGCCCCGGCCGGTACCGACCTCGGTGACGTGCTCATCGACGAGCTGGTCAAGCACGGCGTCGAGGAGGTCAAGACCCGCTCGGTCCTGACCTGCGAGTCCGCCGTCGGCACCTGCGCGATGTGCTACGGCCGTTCGCTCGCCACCGGCAAGCTGGTCGACATCGGTGAGGCGGTCGGCATCATCGCCGCCCAGTCCATCGGTGAGCCCGGTACCCAGCTGACGATGCGTACCTTCCACACCGGTGGTGTGGCCGGTGACGACATCACCCAGGGTCTGCCGCGTGTCGTCGAGCTCTTCGAGGCCCGTACCCCGAAGGGTGTCGCCCCGATCTCCGAGGCCTCCGGCCGCGTGCGGATCGAGGAGACCGAGAAGACCAAGAAGCTCGTCGTCACCCCGGACGACGGCAGCGACGAGACGGCGTACCCGATCTCCAAGCGTGCCAAGGTCCTGGTCAGCGAGGGCGAGCACGTCGAGGTGGGCCAGCAGCTCACCGTGGGTGCCACCAACCCGCACGACGTGCTGCGCATCCTGGGCCAGCGTGCCGTCCAGGTCCACCTGGTCGGCGAGGTCCAGAAGGTCTACAACTCGCAGGGTGTGTCGATCCACGACAAGCACATCGAGATCATCATCCGGCAGATGCTCCGCCGCGTGACGATCATCGAGTCCGGCGACGCCGAGCTGCTGCCCGGCGAGCTGGTCGAGCGCTCGAAGTTCGAGACCGAGAACCGTCGTGTGGTCCAGGAGGGCGGTCACCCGGCCTCCGGTCGTCCGCAGCTGATGGGTATCACCAAGGCCTCGCTGGCGACGGAGTCCTGGCTGTCGGCCGCCTCCTTCCAGGAGACGACCCGAGTCCTGACGGACGCGGCGATCAACGCCAAGTCCGACAGCCTCATCGGCCTCAAGGAGAACGTCATCATCGGTAAGCTCATCCCGGCCGGTACGGGCCTGTCCCGCTACCGCAACATCCGGGTCGAGCCGACCGAGGAGGCCAAGGCCGCGATGTACTCGGCCGTCGGCTACGACGACATCGACTACTCGCCGTTCGGCACCGGCTCCGGCCAGGCCGTTCCGCTGGAGGACTACGACTACGGTCCGTACAACCAGTAAGCGAGCAGCATGAAGGGCGGTCACCCCTCGGGGTGGCCGCCCTTCGGCGTGTTCACCGGCCGTGCGGCCGGCCGCTGCTACTGCCCCTGCTGCTGCCCCTGAGGCTGCAGATACGGCTGCAGGTGGTGCAGCCGGGTGTAGTGGTCCGGATGGGACGACAGCAGCCGGGCCAGCGCGCTCTCCTCGACGGGCCGCCCGCCGTTCTGAGCGGCCAGCTGGGCCTGCTGCCACTGCTCCTGCCGGTGCAGCTTGTCGAGTACGGCCGCCAGCATGGGGGCGAAGCCGAGCACGGCGGCGTGCTCGTCGGCCCGCAGCTCGGCACGGCGGCCCACGGCGGCCAGCGCGTACGGCACCGCCAGGATCAACAGCGGCAGGCCGAAGAACGTGGAGATCGTGGCCAGGGCGATCCCGCCGACGAGCAGCACCAGAAAGCCGAAGCCGAGGCAGCCGAAGGCACGCGACACCTTGAACATGAAGCCGAAGGACGCCTTCAGCACCCGCCAGGCCACCCGGCCGGGCAGGGCGTACCAGTAGCCGAGCAGCGAGGACCAGGCGTGGCCGCCGACGTGGTGGCCCAGCTCGTGCGCCATGACGGCGGCCAGTTCGCCGTTGGGCAGCTCGTTCATGGCGAAGCGGGTGACGCCGACGATGTGTCCCGCCGCCGCGACCGCGTTCAGGGCGTCGCTGTCCTCCACCCACAGCTCGTAGTTACGCCCTTCGATGCCGGCGCGGGCCGTGACCTCCCGCCAGACCGGTTCGAGTTTGGCTCGTTCTTGTGGAGTGGGGTAGCGCAGACGGAGCACATGGCGCGCGAGGGCGCTTTCCGTGGGCCGGTGGAACACGAGTGCGCCGCTGGCGACCCAGGCGAGTATGACGACGATGCCCAGGCCGCCGAAGAACAGCGAGACCAGGGCGACGACGAAGAGGCTGCACAGGAAGTTGGGCACGTGCAGCAGCAGGTTCCCCACGGCCGTGGCGTCCGTCCGCCGCTGGTCGGCGGAGAGGAAGACCCGCCCCCGGTCGGTGTCGATGTGGTGCGGGTGCTGGGCGGGGGCCGGGGGCACGGGCGCCGGCGCGGGCGCCGCCGGGTACTGCGGCGGCACGGGCGCCGCCTGCGGGTACGAGGGCGCCGCTGGTGAGTGCTGGGGCGGTGCCGCCTGGGGGTACTGAGGCGCTGCCTGCGGATACTGGGGCGCTGCCTGCGGGTATTCGGGTGCCGCTTGCGGGTACTGCGGTGCCGCCTGGGGGTACGCGGGAGCGCTGGGCTGCTGGGGAGCGGTGGGCTGCGGGTAGGGCGGCGCCGTGTGCGGGTACGGCGGGGCCGGCTCGGAGTGGGGGCGGGCGGGGGGCTCGGGTCGGTCCGGGGGCGTGGGCTGGGTCATGGCGGTCGTTCGTTCCTTCACGTGCGGGTGGGGACGGCTGCGGACGGGCGGATCAGCCGATCAGCAGGGATGCGGGCAGCAGGACCGTGCCGGCGCAGAAGGCGATGAGCCCGGTGCGGATCCACTGGTGCTTGCGTGTGGCGATCCGGCTGTTCTCGGTCAGGGCACGGGCCAGCCCGGCCGTGGGGTGGTGCTCGGTGTCGGCGAGAGCGGTGTCCAACCGGCCCTGCCGGACGGCCTGTTGGATGTCACCGAAGTACGACAGCGGTTCCCCGGGCGTCCAGGTGCCCAGCTGGTAGCGGGGCAGTACCGCGAGCAGCAGGGCGAACAGCGAGAGCAGGAGCGACAGGGCCCCCGCCCACCACACGACCGTGCCAAGCGCGGAGAGGGTGGACGGGGTCCAGTTGCGTCCGGCGACCAGACCGCTGAACACACCGGCGGTCATCCCGAGCGCGGCGACCAGGACGGAGGCCTTGTTGTCGGCGTGGGCGATCTCGTGCCGTGTCTCGGCGAGCAGCCGCTCGCACAGCCGCGCGGCAGCGGCGGGGACGTCCGGGGCGCCCGGTGCGCCGGGGGGATCCGGGGCCGTGGCCGTCATGGAGCGCTCCCGTCGCCGTCCTCGTCGCCGGGTGCGACCGGCGCCTTGATGTCGTCCGGTTCCGCCGTGGCGCGCGCATCCGGCACCGTCGGCGTCGTGCCGTACCCGGGCGGCGGCTGCCAGGCCGGGGGCGGCGGGGCGTAGGCGGGCTGGGGCGGCGGGGGCGGAGCGGCGGGGGTGCCGTACGGCCCCGGCATTCCCGGCGGCGGCAGGAAGGGGGGCGCGCCCGTGGCCGGCGGACCGAAAGGCGCTGCCTGAGCCGCTGCCGGCGGCGCCGGCGGGCTGAAGGGGCCCGTCGGAGCTGCCGGCGGCGCCGGGGGAGCCGTAGGTGCCGGAGACGGGGGAGGGCCGGAGGGCTGCCCCTCGGGGGCCGGCGGCGGTGGTGTTCCCCCCGGCGCCCCCGGCTGCGGGGCCGGCGTCGGCTGTGCCGGTGGGCCGTAGCCGGATCCGTCGGGCACCGGCGGGCCGTAGCCGGTGCCCCCCGGCAGCAGGGGCGGGTTCTGCGGGACTCCCGGGAGGCGCTGGTTGAGGATGTCGCTGACCGTGCGGAGAGCCAGTTGCTTGGGTCCCTCCAGCTCGTAGCTCTCGGCCGTGTCGCCGCTCAGCAGCTGCTTCACCAGGTCCATCTGGGCCTGGATCATGCGCAGTTGGTCCTCGCGCATGCTGGACATCACCAGCTGGGAGTCCTCGGGGTGCTGGGCGAGGTGGAGCGCCCAGGCGTGCACGCCGCCCTGCTGAAGGTGGTACTGGTAGAACGCGATCTTCTGGGCCTCGATCTGCTGCAACTCGATCTGCTGGCGGCCCTGTTGCAGGGCGAGCTCGTGCTGCTGCCCGCCGGCGAGCATGGCCTGCTCGTGCTGCCAGTGCTGCTGCCGCAGAAGCAGCTCGTGCTGCTGGGTGCCGTACGCGACGGCCCGCTCGATCTGCAGGGCGTCCTGCTGACGCAGCCTGCGGTCCACCTCGACGTCGACCTCCATGCCCCGCTGGGCCGCGTGGACCTGCTCGGTGGCGGAGTGGTCGATGGCCCGCAGCCGCTGCTGGTGCTCGATGTCGGCCTGGTCGCGCTTGAGCCGCAGGGTCCAGGTGACCTGGAGTCCCGCGGTCGCGCCCAGCGGCCCCAGCACGGTCACCGCCTCCAGCAGCTTCCGCTCGGCCGACGCGCTGTCCGCGACCTGGAAGCCCCGGGACACCGGCCGTGCGGCCTGCTGGAGTTCGCCGAGCACCAGGGCGGGCACGTCCCGGTGGCCGCTCGCCACGAACCGGGCCGGGTCCAGCACCTGCCAGGACAGCTCGACCTCGGCGGTGAACTCGAAGGCGTCGTTGTCGCTCGGCAGCGCGAGGGTCGTGGTGTAGGGATGGACCCCCATGTCCACCTCGTAGACGGCGGAATAGCGCTTGGCCGTGATCTCGGCGCGCGTCGGCCGCTGCGGCGGCAGATAGGCCTCGTAGGAGCCCTTGGGGGTGGAGAAGACGAGTGCGTGGTCGATGCGGACCAGGGACCGGAAGTTGAACTCGAAGCGGGACAGCTGCCGCACGGTGAGCACCGGGTCGACCAGCTGGGTGTGCCGGTCGGCGGGCTGCTGCCACTCGGGTCGGAAGGAGGGCATGGCGTGTCGTCCAGGGGTAGGTCAGCGGGTGGGACGTGGGTCGGTGTGGAGCGCGGTCAGCAGGCGGTCGGTGACCTCGGGCGGGGGAGTGCCGTCCTCGCCCGGCATGGTGCGCAGCAGGTGGTTCAGCCGCTCGTGCTCGGTGGCCGTGGTGACGAGCCTGGGCAGCAGCGCGGCCAGGGCCCACTCGACGGCCGTCGACCGGTCGGCGATGAGCACCCAGGTGCGCAGGACCTGCAGGGCCTGCCGGGTGGCGCGCGGATCGCCCAGCGCGGCCCGCCACAGGAACGGCACGCCCTGCGCGGCGGGCCCGCCGTCGGCGGCCGCGCGGGCGAACCAGCCGAGGACGAGAGGAAGGCCGTACCGCTCGTCGTCCTCGGTGTGCCGGCATGCCCCGACGAAGCCGCTCAGCGCCAGGTCCCGCACGGCATGGTCGTCGGCCAGGTGCTCGCGCAGCTCGTCGAGGACGCGGTCGCTCGCCGCCGACAGCAGCAACAGCTCCACGGACTCGGCCAGTTCCCGCGCCAGTTCGCCGTCGATGTCGTCCGGGGTGTCCGCGTACAGGCGCCGTACGGCCCCGCGCAGGGCGGCCAGTGCCTGCTCCGGTCGCTCCGCCCCGATCAACCCGTAGGCCCTTACGGCCACCCAGCGCAGCCTCGGGTCGTCGCCCTCGCACCAGGTGTCCAGGATGCGCGGGACGTTGGGTGTGCCGACCAGGTGGGACAGGGCGAGCGCGTTGACCGCCACGAGCCGCTGCCGGTACCGCTTGGAGGTCGCCCACGGCTGGATGACCAGCGCCATCGCGGACGGCAGGTCGGTGCGGGCGAGGACGGCCGCGGTGGAGGCGGCCCGGGTGCGCACCAGCGGGCGGCCGTCGTCCGCGAGCCGGCGCAGCCAGGCGACCAGCGCGGGCCGGGCGGAGGGGTGGCCGGTCCACACCTCGCGCAGCAGCACCAGGGAGGCGCGTTCGTCGCGGAACGCGGCCTTCTGCTGGTCGACCGGGCCCCACTCGGTGTGCTCGGGCTCCCCGTAGATGCGCGCCCGCGCCAGTTGCAGCCGCTTGCCGACGTGCGTGCCGAAGACGGGGACCTCGGGGACGCGGGCCGGGTTCTCGGTCTCCTGGAGGAACCGGTAGAGCAGGTCGCTCAGTTCGGCGGTGAGCGCGTAGGGTCCGCCGTCGAAGGCGGCGAGCGCGACGAGGAAGGCCTTGTCCCGCAGGTGGAGTTCGGACTCCTCCGCCTCGAACCACTCCTGGACCTGGTTCTCCAGGGACACCAGCGAGAACTGTCCTACGGCGTCCTCGGCGGCCTCTCCGGTCGCGTACCGGGCGAGGAGCCGGGCGAACGCGGCGGCCTCGCGCGGCTGGTGACTGCGCTGCAGGAATTCGGTCACCGGCGGCAGGCCGAGCATCTTCCCAGCCGTCTCCTGGTCGGTGCGGGCGCTCAGCTGAGCCGCGAGCACGTCGGCCGCGGCCGGCGGGCGCCACTCCTCGGCGGTCACGTCGTCCAGCGCGGCGCCGGGATCGAGGGTGACGACGAGGTAGGCGTCCCGCTCGGTGAGGCGTTCGCGGGCGGCGAGCAGATGCGTCCAGCGCAGCGGCCGGTCGCGGCGCGGGGCGAGGTCGCACAGGACATGGCCGCGGGCCTTCGGCTCGCCCCGCTCACCGCCGAGCCGCTCGGCGAGGCTGTCGGCGGTGGTGTCGCTGACCAGGGTGCGCACGGGCAGGGCACCCAGGCGGCGCAGCAGCATCAGGGCGGCCGTGCGCCGGCCGGTGAAGCGGCCGCCGGACAGCACCAGGACCCGGTCGTCGCGCAGCCGGCGCAGCAGGCGGTCCATCAGCCGTTCGTCGGCCGCGAAACCGCGCTCCAGCTCCTCCAGGGTGGCCTCGGGCACCTCGCCGGAGGGAGGGGCGGCGGCCCCGGACGCGGCGAGCTGGTAGACCTCCGTCCTGCCGCCCAGGAAGACGTCCCCGGTGAAGTGGCCGCCGCTGATGCCGCCGTGCTGGTCGCCGCCGAGCAGACCGCCGCTGAAGCGGGCGCGGGCGCCGACGTTCATGCTGCGGGGGCTGTGGTCGACCAGGTCGCGCCGCGCCGACCAGGCGGTCTGCGGCTGGTCCCGCTCCTCGGACTCGCCCGCGTCCGCGGCGCCTTCGGGCGGTCTGGGCTCGTCCGGGGCCGGCTCGTTCCCCGCTGCGGCCGCCGGGCGGGGCGGGGCCTGCGCCTCGGGTGTGCTCACGCGGTCTCACCCCGCCCGCGCCCGCCGTCCTTGCCGGGTTCGCCGAAGACGACGTCCCCGGTGAAGTGGCCGCCGCTGATGCCGCCGAACTGGTTGCCGCCGATCAGCCCGCCGGTGAAGCTGCCGCCGTGGACGTTGATGACCGGGCCCGGGGCCGGGGCTCCCCCTGATCCGGCCGGCGCCGGGCCGTCCTCGGCGGGGGCAGCGGGCGTGCGCGGTGGGGGGCCGGGGCCCCCCCCCCCCCCCCCCCCCCCCCCCCCCCCCCCCCCCCCCCCCCCCCCCCCCCCCCCCCCCCCCCCCCCCCCCCCCCCCCCCCCCCGGCCCCACGCCCAAAAACG
>NZ_JBEPBF010000152.1:0-22175 GCF_040298985.1 Streptomyces sp. NPDC001093
CGGTGCCGCAGGGGCGAGGGGGCCGGGGCGCGGGGGCCGCCGCGGTGCGGTCGTCCGGGTGGGTCAGACGGACTGGCCCAGGAACGAGCGCAGTACCTCCACCATTTCCTCGTGGGCTTCGAAGGGCCAGAAGTGTCCGGAGTCGAAGAGGTGCAGGCCGCTGCCGGCGGGCAGCTTCGCGAGGACCTCGGGGTCGTCGTAGAACTCGCGGGGCTGGAGCGGGTCGTCGCTGCCCTGCAGGAGCAGGACCGGGCAGGTCCAGGAGCTGATGAGGCGGGTGCGGCGGTCGATCCACTCCTGGTCGAAGGAGGAGGAGTGGAAGTAGCGTGGCACGGCGGCCGCTGTGCCGGGGTGGCTGAACTCCTGGATGGTGCGTACCAGGTCGGCCTGGGCTACGGATCGCTCGGTGAGGCTGGTGTAGGCCGTGGTGACCAGGCGGCGGGCGTCGGTGAGGATCGTGCGGGCCTCGGGGCCGGTGAACATGGCCTCCTGCGGGTGGAGGTCGGGATGCAGGTGCCACAGGTGCTGCTGGCCGCGGCCGTAGCGGACGACCCGTTCGCCCATCCTGGCCACCAGGTGGTCGCCGACCGGGGTGCCGCGGTCGTGCGTGATCAGGCTGAAACGGTCGACGCCCAGCTGGTCGAGCAGAGCCTGGAGCTGGATGGCCACTCCTTCCTGCCGGTAGTCGCCGGTGCGCTTGTCGGACTGGCCGTAACCCCTGAGGTCGATGGCCAGGCATCGGTAGGTGCCGCCCAGGGCTTCCAGGGCGTGGTGCCACTGCCACCACGAGTCGGGGACGCCGTGCAGGAAGACCACGGTCTCGGCGTCGGCGGGGCCGCATTCGACCAGGTGCCAGCGCACCTGCTGACTGTCGCCGGGGGCGTCTACGAAGCGGTGCACGACGCTGATCCCGTCCAGCTGCTCGGTCTCACCGTCATGGTTCGTCTCGGCCGGCGGGATGTCGGGCAGTGCGGCCAGGACTTCCTCGACCGACGCCATCTTGTGTGTGCGGGCTGAGAGGGCTTCGCGGATCCGGGCAGGCGGCTCGGTGTAGGTGTGCGAGGGGGAATCGGTGCGCACGTGTTTCCTTCCACGGGTGATCGATGTGGGCTGTTTCTGGGGGAGTTGGTTCGTAGGGCGTCCAGGGACGCGTGCCGTGAAGCAGTTGGCGGACCAGGCTGAGAAGGGCCCGGCTCGGGAGGGGAACGCCGGCTGATCCCAGCCGGGTCCAGGTCCAGCGCCGCACCTTGCCGGTGGCGGAGGGCCGGCCGGCGCTGTGCCACTGCGAGCGCGGCCTCCCTGGCCTCGTGGGCTGTGTCGGCGTCGACGACGAGCAGCTGACTCCCCTTCCGGCGGGCTGTGCGGGTGGGAATGTGGATGCTCCATCGCGAGGTGATCACGAGGTTTCCTTCGGTGCGCCCAGGGCGGCTTGCCGCAGGCCCTCAGGTGTGGGCGCCGGTCATCAGGCCGGCGAGGTCTTCGGGCTCCAGGAAGGAAGGCGGCACCGGCGGGCCCCAGCGGTACAGGGCGCGGGCGTCTTCCCAGACCCTCGGTGTCCACAGCTGGTCGTCGACGATGCAGTCCATGTCGGCGAAGTACTCGGAGAAGTTGCCGGCCGGGTCCTTCAGGTACCAGAAGAAGTTCGACCCCAGGAAGTGGCGGCCCAGACCCCACACGTGTCGCTCCGGGTGCCCCTGGAGCATGCGGGTGGCGCCGCGGCCCACCTCGTCGATGTCGTCGACCTGCCAGGAGGAGTGGTGCAGGAACGGGATCGGGGCGCTCTGCACCAGCACGTTGTGGTGGTCGCTGGCGCAGCGCAGGAACGCGGCTCCAGGGACCAGTTCGCTGACCTTGAACCCGAGGCCCTCGGTGAAGAGCCGCTGCGAGGCGTCCTGGTCGGTCGAGCCGAGCACGACATGCCCCAGGCGCCTCGGCCGGACCGGGCCCTCGCGCAGCAGGCCCGCCGCCCGCCGGTCCGGGCGCTCCACCCGGCCGGGCCCGTTGGACGACTCGCGCGGCGCGGCCGGCTGAACCGCCCTCGGCTCGACCTCGACCACCGCTCGTACGCCGGTGCCCGGGTCGGTGGCGCACAACCTGGCGCCGTCGCGGGTGAAGGGCACCGCGAGCCGCTCCAGGCGGGCGGCGATGCGGCTCATGTCGTCCGGGTCGTCGGCACCGATGACGAGCTCGTGCAGGGCACGGCGCTCCGCGTGGACGATCCGCAACTGCTCACCGCCGTCGACGGTGCCGAAGCGGCCGTGTTCCAGCGGCTGGAGGCCGAATTCGCTGTAGTAGGCACAGGTCTCTGCCACCTGGGGAACGCCGATGGTGATGCGGGCGAGGCGGTGCAGGGCCATGGGGAACTCCAGAGGAAGTGCGGGACGAGAAGCTACTGGGGGGCCGGGCGGAGCGGTGACGCGGAAACCATCCGGTTGTGCAGAGCGCCGATGCCGTCGATCCAGCTGTGCAGTTCCTGGCCGGGCGCCAGGAAGCGGCGCGGCTCGCGGGCGCCGCCGACTCCGGCAGGCGTTCCGGTGAAGACGAGGTCGCCGGGGAGCAGGGGGCACACCGCGGACAGCCGGGCGATCAGCTCCGAAACCGGGAAGATCATCTGGCTGGTGCGGGAGTGCTGCATCGTCTCCCCGTCCACAGCACAACCGATGCCCACGTCGTCCGGGTCCTCCAGCTCGTCCGGAGTGACCAGCACGGGTCCCAGCGGGCCGAAGCCGGGAAAGGACTTGCCGAGCGAGAACTGCGGAGCCGGTCCGCGCAGCTGGACATGCCGCTCGGACAGATCCTGCCCCACTGTCAGCCCGGCCACGTGCGACCAGGCGTCCTCTGCCCGGACCTGCTCGGCACGGCGGCCGATCACCGCGACCAGCTCGACCTCCCAGTCCACCACCGGGCTCGGCAGCGCCACCGGGTCGTACGGGCCGGTGAGGGAGGTGACGAACTTGGTGAAGACCGCAGGCTCCTCGGGAGTCCGCAGGTTCGACTCGGCGACGTGATCGGCGTAGTTCAACCCGATGGCGAACACCTGACGAGGGCGCGGCACCGGCGCCCCGAAGGCGGCCTGGTCCACCGGCCGGCCCCCGGCCGGGGAGACATCAGCAGCCCAGTCGCGGAACTCGTCCCACCGCTCGAACACCGCCTGCGGATCGGCTGCGAAGCGGCCACCACTGGCCTCCTCCACATCGACCGCCCGGTCATCGAAGATCAGGGCCAGCCGGCCGTGCAGGTTCGCTGTGCGCATCGCTGTCTCCATCAAGAATGCTGGACAAGGGGAGGAAGTGGGGGAATCAGGTGCTGGCCTGCCGCCGGGGCGGCGGCGTTCCGGGCGCGGGCTTCGGGTCGGCGCGGTACCACTGCAGGCGGAGCCGCTGCCCCTTCGACGTCTCCGCGAGCAGGAGCAACCGGTCACCGTCGAGCGCGGCGCGCCGAGTCAAGGTGCGGCCGACCCACGGGGCGTAATGACTGGCCAGAACGTGGCGCCTGACCTGGTCTCCGCTGCGTTCCCAGCGGCCTGCGTACGCCACCGCAGCGCCGGAGAACACCGGAACATCCGTAGCGCGGGCCACCCCTGCAGCCGGCCGAACCTCGTCCCCACCGGCAAGCAGTGCACTCATCCAGCCGTCCGCCGCATACAGCAGCATCCCGTGCGGCCGCGCTCCCAACGGCGTCTGAGGTCCGGTGGCCTCACCGCCGAAGAGGTCATCCACGGTCACGCTGCTCAGGGCCCATGCCCCGACGAGGTCATCCACGGCATCCTCCCGTTGGTGGGTCTCTCGGCGTCCGGCCGGCTCCGGTGGTGGCCAGGCCCTCGCCAGGGGACCGGAGTCACGCTCAGTCAGGGCCACCGTTGGCCGTGGTGGCCCGCCGGTGGAAGGGAGTCAACCGCTCCGAGGAATGGCTGCGCATGACCCAGCGGTCCAAAAATCCTGCTGCGACTTGCACTCCGTGCGTGAGCCGGTCCAGCGGACGTGGGCGGCGGCCCACGCGCTTCGGCAATGAGCTGCTTCGCTGAGGTCGGGTACGGGCTGGTGGAGAACGGGGAGTCCGCAGCCTTGAGCCTCCGGCGCGACCGGGCCCATGGCCGCGTTTCGGGTTCGTCCCGGCGTCCCGCCAAGGCATCCCGGCCCCTGTCGAGGTTCCGGGTGCGGCCCTGATGGCTCTGCTGCTGAATCCGCAGCCGCCCGTGCCGCAGGGCGCGATCGCTTGCCCGCCCGGTTTCGGCGTCTGAACCGGCCGCCCGCGTACCTCCTGCGCCCGGGGGCCGTTGGGGGCCGCCGTCACTATGGCGCGGGCGTAGTGTCCTGGTATGGGTGATGCGCGCTGTGTCCGGTGCGGGGCGGCCCTGCCGGATTCCCCGGTCAGCGGCCGTCAATACTGCCGTGCTGCGTGCCGGCAGGCGGCCTGGCATGCCCGGCGTCGCTGGAGCCGGGCCGAGCCGGCCCGCCGCACCTTGGTGACCGCCGGTTCCGCGCTCCTGGCGCAGCTCGCGCATGAGGCGGCCGGTGCAGCGGCCCGTGACGGTGGGGTGCCGGACCGGGCCGCCCAGTGCACCGCTGCCGCCCGCGTCCCCCGTCCCACCGGCCATCTGGTGCGTCTGGCGGTGCTGGCAGACCGGCAGACCGGTGCCGGCTGGCCGGAGGCCGGTGCCGGCTGGCCGCAGACCGGCAGGGCGCCGAGCATCAGCGGGGAGGCCACCCGCGCCCGCTCCATCCGCCGGGGTACCGCCGAAGGCCCACCGGGACCGCGCGATGTCCCGGCGCGGTGACCGGCCCGACGCAAGAGCGTCGGGGCACGCTCTGGACGGTGCGCTGGTCGCAGCCGTGCGCCGTACCGGGGCTGCGGTCGGCGGCATCTACCTGCTCGATGCCCAGCAGCAGGTGCTGTGCCTGGTGGTGACCGGCGGCCTGCCCCCCGAGTACGCCGAGCCCTGGACGCGCGTCGCGCTGGCCACCCCGGACCCGGTGGCCGACGCCGGGCGCGAGGACCGCCTGGTGTGGGTCGATGGCCTGGAAGAGCTGGCCCGCTGCTATCCGCGCGCCGCCACCCCGCAGCCCTACCGGTTCTGCATGGCTGCCGCGCCCATCTCCGGCCCCGGCACGTGCTGCGGCGCCCTGCTGCTGTGGCCCGCCGGCCATTCCCCGCGCGCCGGCCACCGCGAACGCGCCCGCACCATGTACGCCGCCCACCGCATCAGCGGCCTGCTCAAGGCCGCCGGCGAGCAGCCCGTCATCCCCGAGCAGCCGCGCCTGGTGCATATCCACGACCTGGACACCCGCCGCCCGCAGGCCGCGGTCGGCTTCGCCGAACGCCTGCCCGGGGGCAGTCTCGCCCTCGACACCAAAGAGCGGATCACCTTCGTGACCTCAGGCGCCGCCCGCCTGCTGGACTGCGATCCCGATCAGTTGCTGGGCCGGCGCCCTGGCAGGCCCTGCCCTGGCTGGACGACCCGGCCTACGGGGACAAGTACCAGACGGCACTTCTCAGCCGCGAGCCCGTGTGCTTCCATGCCCTGCGCCCGGCCGGTACCTGGCTGGACTTCTACTTCTTCCCCGGTCCCGACGGAATCAGCGTCCGCGTGGTCCAGACCGCGCTCGCCAACCGGCCACCGGCCCTGGTGCCCGTCCGCCCCCTACGGCCAGCGGGCCGGTCGGGGTGAGCCGCCTGTATCAGCTGATGCACCTGTCCGCGGCCCTCACCGAGGCTGTGGGCGTCCGCGATGTCGTCGACCTGGTGTCCGCCCAGGTCCTGCCCGCCTTCGGCGCCCAGGGCCTGATGCTGTCCGCGGCCGAGGCCGGACGATTGAAGATCACCGGCCACCGGGGCTACCGGCCCGAAGTCATCGAACACCTCGACGGCCTGCCCCTGGACACCAGCATCACGCCCGCCGGGCAGGTTCTCGCCAGCGGCGTGCCCTCCTTCTTCGCCGACCCGGCCGAGATGGCCCGCAGCTACCCGCAGGCACCACGGCTCGGCGACAAACAGGCATGGGCGTTCCTCCCGCTGATCGTCTCGGGGCAGCCGGTCGGCTGCTGCATCCTCTCCTACGACCGGCCCCACACCTTCACCGCGGACGAGCGTGCCGTCCTGACCTCCCTGGCCGGACTGATCGCCCAGGCCCTGGACCGCGCCCGCCTCTACGACACCAAGCACCACCTCGCCCACTCACTGCAGCAGACGCTCCTGCCCCGGACCCTGCCCCTCATCGACGGCCTCGACGTGGCTGCCCGCTACCTCCCCGCCAGCCACGGCATGGACATCGGCGGTGACTTCTACGACGTCATCCGACTGAACCACCACAGCGCCGCGGCCGACATCGGCGACGTCCAGGGCCACAACACCGCCACAGCCGCCCTCATGGGGCAGGTCCGCACCGCCGTCCACGCCCACGCCACCGCCGGCGCCACCCCCGACCAGGTCCTGGCCCGTACGAACCGCGTTCTGACAGACCTGGAACCCGACCTCCTCGTCTCCTGCCTCTACACCCACATCGACCTCCCACGTCACCAGATCACCCTCGCCAGCGCCGGCCACCCACCACCACTCATGCGCCGCCCCGACCGCCACACCGCCGTACTCACCGTCGAACCCGGCCCACTCCTCGGCATCCACGCCGACGCCCTGTGCCCCCTCACCACCGCGTCCCTTCCCGCGAACACCCTCCTCGCCCTCTACACCGACGGCCTGGTCGAAGTCCCCGGGAAACCGACCGCACCACCGCCGGCCTCGCCGATCACCTCGCCCACACCGACGTATCCGACCTGGACCAGCTGATCGACGACCTGGTACACCACAGCCGGCCCCAGGGCGGGCACACCGACGACAACGCCCTGCTCCCGCTCCGCACCACCAGCACGCCCGGCGGAAACCAAGGCGTCCGCTGCGAAAGCCCTGCGGCGCGGCCGGAGGCTCGGGGGCCGGCATGACCAATGTGGTCCGCCGGCATACCGGCTGTCGCCAAGAGCAACCACGGCGGCTGGACGAAGGTCATCGACGAGGACTCCCCCGTTTCGCCCTGCGCCTTGATGGACCGCGGCGTGCGCCGGGGCCGGTGCCGCTTGCCTGCGTTCTTGCCGGTCTTGATGGTCCGCTTCTTCGCGGTCTCCGGCAACGGCTCGAACGCCAGGTGTTCCGCGGCATGACGAAGTGACTGGATTTCTGAAAATCCAGCGCGCACCAGGGCGACGACCCGGGCCACGGCGGGGTCTCACGGCGCATCAGGTCGCGCACCGCCTCCTCGAACCGGGTGTGGTGCAGGGCGTGAACTCGCGGCCGCCAAGGACTCCAAGGCCGCCGTTCGTTTCGTGGACGATGAAACGCTGGGAGATCTTGTCGCTGCGGATGCAGCCTTCTTGGAGGTTCTCGAATACCTGACCCGGCGGAACCCTCGACACCTCACCCCTCTTGCGTTTCTCAGATTTCTTCAGGAGGAACTCGGGGTCTCGTTCGTCGAATCGCGGAACATGTTGGAGTATTTCGACCCCCACATGCATCCGCTAGTCGATACGGCTCTCATCAACGAGCGCGGGCGTCGGCTCGCCAAGGACCGCCGGCGCCCGCTCATCCGGCGGGCCACCCCGTCCTCCTGGCCGGCGGCCTCATCGCTGAGGCGGGCCTTGGCGAGTTCACCGAGCTCCTGCAGGGCACGGCATTCATCGACATCCCCCAGATGACCGTCTCAGCCTGAGGCCGCCGCCCCGCTCCTTGTCGGTGGTGGTCAGCTTCCAGACCGACTTCCGCTGTCGGACTTCGCGGACGGCGGGAAAGCTAAGAACCGGTATGAGGCGGAGATCTACACCCAGCCCTCCTACCAGGAGATTTACAAAGAACTTAGCTTTTTCAGGCGTTTCTCACACTCATCCCGCGATGCCGGATCCGGCCGGACCGGCGACCCTGAAGACAGGGTCGCCGTATGTCATCGAGGTGGCTGCCATGCCTGCAAGGACAGGGTGGCGGTGCAGGGTGACGGCAGCAGCCGCATGCGCGCTCGCGGCCGTACTCGCCTCGCCACCGACCGCCGCCGCGCTCCCCCGCGCGCCCGCCGGATCCTCCGCGTCCGCCGTCGGAACATCGGCTCCCGTCCTCGACTGCCGGGTCACCAAGTGTGTCGCCCTGACCTTCGACGACGGTCCGACCCCCTACACGGTGCCCATTCTCGGGGCACTGGAGCGTCGGCATGCCGTCGCCACCTTCTTCCTCATCGGACCGCGCGCTCTGCAGTACCGGAACGTCGTCCTCAGGGAGCAGCGCGACGGTGACGCGATCGGCGACCACACGGTCACTCACCCACGCCTCACCCGCCTCCCGACCGCCCGGATCGACCATGAGCTGACGACCGCGGCGGCGCAGATCGCCTCGGTCACCGGGCATCGCCCGACCCTCTTCAGGCCGCCCTTCGGAGCCTGGAACGACAAGGTTCGGGCGGCGGCCGGTGCGGCGCACATGTCGGTGGTGATGTGGAGCGTCAGCGCCAAGGACTGGAAGAACCACAACCCGCGCCTGATCGAGCACCGGGTGCTGGCTCGCGTACGACAGGGCGCGATCGTCGTCCTGCACGACCGGTACGCGACCACCCCGCCGGCGGTGCCCACCATCGTCCGCACCCTCCAGTCCCGCGGCTATGTCCTGGTCACGGTGCCCCAACTGTTCGCCACGTCCGGAGCCCTGCACCCCGGGGTGGTGTACCACCACGGTCCATAGCAGAGGGTGCGAGCATCCCCTCACGGGGGCCGGAGACCGGATTCTTCGACGTACTCGCTCGCGAGGACCGGGCCACCGGCGCGACACCGCCGTCGACGAGGTGGACCCGGTTACGTCGGCTCTCAAGCCGCCTCGTCCTCCAACTGCACGCCTGTTGTTGATGACCGGGCCGGGGTCGTGATGGCTGCGATGCCGTCGGTGAGGTGGAGCACGAGGTCGGCCTGAGCCGTCAGGCGCAGGTCGTGGGTGATGAGAAAGGTCGTGCGACCGGCGGTGAGGCGGCGCAGCGGTGCCATGATGCGCGCGGTGGAGGCATCGTCGAGTCCGGCGGTGGGCTCGTCGAGGATCAGCACGGGGGCGGTGCGGAGCATGGCGCGGGCGAGTGCGATCCTGCGGCGCTGGCCGCCGGAGAGGTTGTTGCCCCGTTTGCCGACCGGGGTGTCGTAACCCTCGGGCAGCGCACTGACGAAGTCATGGGCATCCGCGGCGACGGCGGCCGCGAGCACGTCGGCCTCGGTGGCGTCGGGGCGGCCGTAGGAGATGTTGTCGCGGACCGTGCCGTCGAAGAGCATGCTGTCCTGCGGAAGCAGGGTGATGTGGCGGCGCACCTCGTCGAGGGGGAGTTCGGCGATGTCCCGGCCGTCGAGAAGGATGCGGCCCCGGGACGGTTCGTGGAATCGCAGCAACAGCTTGCCGAGGGTGGACTTGCCGGTGCCGCTGGGTCCGGTGACCGCGACGAGCAGGCCGGGTGCGATGTCCAGGTGCACGCGTTCCAGGACGGGGTGTCCGCCGCCGGCATACGAGAAGCCGACGTCCTGGAAGGTGACAGCCCCGCGGACCGGTTCGGCGAGCGGCGGGACGTCCTCGCGGGGGGCGGCCTCGGGGAGGGGTCCGGTGCGCAGGACCTCGATGAGCCGTTCGCAGGCGGCGGTGGCGGAGGAGGCGCTGACGACGAGCTCGCCGAGTTCCTGGAGTTTCGGGTGGAGATAGCCGAGGAAGGCGGCGAAGGAGAGCAGTCCGCCGACGCTGAGGTGGTGTTCGGAGATCTGCCAGGCGCCGGCGCCGATCACCGCCAGCACGCTGAGCGTCTCGACCAGTTCACCCATCGGCCCGTACACCGACGACAGCCGGATCTGCCGCAGGCCGGCGCGCATCCAGTTGCGCCCCTCGCGGTGCACCTTGCTGTGCTCGGCCTGCTGCCGGCCGTAAGCCTGCACCAGGGGCATGTTGGCCAGGCTCTCCTCCAGCAGGGAGGCCAGCCGGCCGTTGCTGTCGCGTTCGGCGCGGGTCGCGGAGCGCATCAGGGTGCCGAACGCCCGGGCGCCGAACCAGATCAACGGGGCGACGGCCAGGGTGATCAGGGCCAGCTGCCAGCTGGTCCAGAAGGCCGCTACAGCGAACACCACCGCTCCGACGGCGGAAGTGATCAGTTCGACAGGCGCGGAGGCGACCAGTGACTCGACGGACTCGATGTCTCCGGTCAGCCGGGAGACCAGGTCGCCGGTGCCGAAGCGGTCCAGGGCGTCCGGCGGCACCCGCTGCAGGTGCTGGAACACCCGGTCACGCAGGCCGAGCAGGAAGTGCTCGCTGGTCCATCCGGCGAGATAGCCACCCGCCGCGGAGGCGACCGCGCCGGCCACTGCGAGCCCCAGCCAGAGGGCGGCGGGCCCCCAGAAAGCGGTGAGGTCGCCGGGGGTGAGGACGTCATCGGTGAGGACGCCGACGATGCCGATCGCGCCCGCGTCGCACCCGGCGGAGACCAGCAGCAGCACGGCGGACGCCAGTATGGCCGCGCGGTTGACGCTGACCAGCGGCCAGAAAGTCCGGAACGCGGCCAGGGGAGAGATACGGGCGTGCCGGATCCGGGACGAGGCGCCGGCCGCGGGTCCCGCCCCGGATCCGGCCACGGGCATGGTGGCGGGTGCTGCAGTGTGCATGACCGATGCTTCCTGGGCACTACCCGATGCGAAGGCGTACCGGGATCCGTCGCGCGCCTGTGCCGCACGAACGGATCCCGGCACGGCCTGCCTGTGTGATCGTGTTCCGCGACGCCGTGCTACTTGGCAGCGGCCTTCTTGTGCTTGCGGTGGTGGTGCTTCTTCTTGTGGTGCTTGGCCTCGCCGGCGGCGCCGCACTCCTTCTTCTTGGCCTTCTTGGCCAGCATGATCTTGGCGAAGGACATGGTGATATCCCTTCCTGACAGATCGTCAAGCGGCTCTGGTCGCCGCTGACTTCGCGTTGCACCTGTGAGTACGGAGGCGGCTGGTGCCTCACTCAAGAAGAAAGGTGAGCGTTGGTCTATGTTCCCTTACCAGATCCACGTCCGGGAACTCGGCGAAGTACTCGCCAGATCCCCCCGGGGCCGTCGCTCAGGAGGGCAGCTCGACCCGTGTCGATCAACCACCAAGTACTTCGTCCAGCTGATGGCGAAGTATCGGGGAGGGAGGTGGGGCGCCGTCTGGCGAGCCTCTTCACCGTCTCGATCCTCTCCTCATCCAGGCACAGAACCCACAGGCTGCCGAGCTGGCGCGGTGCACACCCTGTCCACCAATCCCTGGGCCGGGGGCGAACCGGAGGGGGCGGCGGAACGGCGGGCATGAGGCCGCTGAACGGCATCGCGGTGCACTGAACGAGGCCGCTGCTCGACGGCATAGGCGCAGGGTTGCGAGATCCTCCCCTTTCCGTCTCGAGCGGGACTGCCGCCGCCTGCCGCGACACCATGACGATGGGCGCAACTGTTTGAGTACGCCGACGGGTTGGAGCGGGTCCCGCAGGGGTCCCGCCGTCGCGAGGGAGTCAGCAGTCCTGTGCGCTGAGTGACTGGATGGAGACGTGGGAGAGGCAGAGAGGCTCTGCGAACAGCGATGGAGCGCCGCACCTTCCTGACGATCTCCGGCGCCGCCCTGTCCGCCCTGGCCGCGGACTGGGCAGACCGCTCTGCAGAAGCGCTCGCCCAAGCCCACGAAGGGAAACCGACCGGCGATGACCTCGTCGCCTGAACCGGCACTCCCCGCCACTGAGGCATGCCGATCCGGGTGGCCATGGCCGGATTCGGCGGCAGCCTGCAGATGGTCGTGCTGGCCAACGGCCAGGTCGCGCCTCGCCTCCGACGCTGGCCGCGGCACGCTCTTCCACACCGTGCGCTACGCCAACGGCGCGTGAACCCGGGCAACACTGATACAGCACTGCACGAACATGTCCACCTGGCGGCCCGCCAGAATGGCTGGATCATCCGGCTGAGCCACGGCCGGGGCATGAGCGCCCCCCGCACGGTACCGGGGAAGTGCCGGCACCGCTGCACCGCATCCCCCGGCAGGCCTCGGAGGCAGCGGAGGCAACGGCGCCGGGGCGCGACGGTGAAGCCGGCTTTTGCGGACGGGGACGATCCTGTCGATGCCAGATCAGCGGACGGGTTTCTCCCAGGTCAGCGAGTACCGGCGCAGCACATGCCGGCGGTAGCGCACGCCGGGTAGCAGCCGCCGGGCAGCAGCCCGCACCTGCCCATAGCTCATCTGCGGGTCGGCGACTGGCATGCCCTGCGGGCCACGCGCGCGACGCAGCGTTTTCGTGATCCGCACGATCGGGGCAGCCGCGATCAACGCGGCCCACTCCGTCACGCTCGCCTCGCGGGCCAGACCGACCACCACCAGCGTGCCGCCAGGCCGCAGCAGCTCGCGCATGCGGACCAGGGCCGCCTCGAAGTCCATGTGATGGATCGTGGTCACCGAGCAGACGAAGTCGTACTGAGCACCGGGAAGTTCCGCGGTGAGGAAGTCTCCCTCGACGAAGGTGAGTTGCGGTTGACCAGCGGCGGACTGGCGTGCGCAGGCGATCATGTCCGGCGACTTGTCGATCCCGGTGACGTGTTTCGCCCGCCCGGCAAGCTTCCGTGCCAGCAGCCCGTCCCCGCAGCCGACGTCCAGGGCCTCGCCGCACCCCTCGGGAACAGCCCGGAGGATGCCCGGGTGCCGGGCGACGTTGGTGTTCCAGTACGGATCTGCGGCGGGCTGGCGCATCGGGTCATCGTAGAGGCCGGTCATGGCCTGCCGAGTGCACACCTACGGATTCGCCGTCCCCATGGGGAGTCGTGATCGCAGGGATGGGGAACTACTTGAAGTTGATCACGTTAGATCGAAGATCGTAGCGAATTGCGCCCGCTGCAGCCCCAACCGCCTCACGTCAACGACCAAGGCGGTCCTCACCCTGGAGAGTCACCGCTGAAGAGGCTCGATGACCAGTATTGAGGCGAGGATGGTTCATGACGGGGCCGAGGAAGTCCGTGCGCAGGACAGCCGGCACGGAAACCGTCTGCGGCGACGTCGGGCCGAGCACCTCGGCCAGTGCGTCGATGTCGCCGGGCACGAAGACCTACTCGTCGAGCAGTTCTTCGAACTGGTCGATGGCGATCAGCAGCTGCCTGGCGTGCTGCACGTGCAAGATGCGTGCGGCGACCTGTCGGATCCCATGGCGGGCGACTTCGTCTGCCACCACGGAGCTGTCTGCGAACTTCTCCGCAGCGAGGACTTTCCGCAGCCGGATGGACCCACCAGCGTGGTCCGCTGCTCTTCCGCCACGACCTGTGCGAGCCGGTAGTTGTCGGCGTCCCGGGCGAAGAACGCCGCGGCCTGCGCCTCCTCGAACGGTTCGAGGCTGCGAAACGGCGAGGGAGGCCGTGCCACATCGGCCAGCGGGGCCAGACCGCGATCAGCTGAGCGACGGGAATCATGAAGCCGGCGGCCGGCTCACCGAGATCCGCCCTGGCCATCATCCCGATCGCCCCGCCAAGGTCCTGGTCCCATACGGGGCTGCCGCTGAAGCCACGGGAGACGCGATCCGCGCAGGACACCCTCGTGCCAGACTCCCTGCCTACGGCCTTCGGGAAAACCGACGATCCGGGTGGCGTGTCCGCGCATCGCCTCCGGCTCGCTGTCGAGGAGCCGTGCCGGACCGGTACCGGCCACGACGCTGCCCAGCCGCAACACCGCGACATCCAAGCCGCCTTCGGCCCGCGAGGGGCCCCACAGCACTACGCGTGCCGTAATCGCCGGTGCCGGGCTGCGCGGCTCGGACAGCAGCGGCAGGTCCACGTACAGGCGCGCACTCTCCCGTGGCCCACTCCCTGCGTCAAGCCGAGCGCCGCGACAACGACATGCGCGCAGGTGATCACGTGGCGGTCGTCGACCAGGAAACCCAGGCCCAGAGGACCAGCCGCGACGTCCGAATCCGGCGGAGACGCGAAGATCCGCAGGATGGCTGTGCCCGGGAAGAACGTACCGTCGGCCTCGCCCGACGCCCTCACGTGCACCAATTCGGTGCTGGGTTTGTGCCGGGTGGACCGCTTGTCGGTTCGGTCGGAGACCCAAAGCGGCGATGGGAGGTGAATCGCAGGTCTCGCGGCGGCCGGTGTACCGCTGGAGCGGGCGCCACTGCCGGACTTCGGCGTTGGCGTGTCTCTATGTCCCCACACTCACCGACCAAGATCAATCGCAGGTCGGCCCCTTAGGGTCGGAGTCATGACAACACCCCTTGCCGGCAGTGCCTTCGACTCGCTCCGCCTCGACGCCGTGTCCGACCAGCAGGCGTTGCGCCGGGTCTACGAACTCCCCAACGACGCGGCCGTACGCAAGCAGATGACCGAACTCACCGAACAGACCCGGCGGTTGATCGGATGCTCATCGCTGGTTCTGGTCGCCAGCGCGGACGCCGAGGGCAACTGTGACGTCTCCCCGCGCGGCGGCCCCGCCGGGTTCGTCGCCGTCCTGGACGCACGGACGGTGGCGATACCGGACGCGACCGGCAACAAGCGCCTCGACACCCTGCAGAACGTCGTCGCCACCGGACGGGCCGGGCTGCTGTTCGTCATCCCAGGGCGCACCACGACGCTCAGGGTGAACGGCCGGGCCTGCGTCTCCACCCGCCCGGAGCTGCTGTCGCAGCTGACCGCGGTGGGCAAACCGCCGGCCAGCGCGCTGGTGCTGGGGATCGAGGAGGTCTACCCGCACTGCCCCAAGTCGCTGCTGCGCAGCGGGGCCTGGAAGCCGGAGCAGTGGCTGCCGACGGACGCCCAGCCGTCCTCGGCAGAGGTGACGCTGGCTCAGCTGCGGATGCCTGAGCTGACGATCGCTGACATCGAGCAGGCGGAGGCGGATTCACTGAAGTACCGGTACGAGTGACGGGCCGACCAGCGATTCCCGAGCTGCCAGCCCGCCGGAACCACCAAGACCAACACGCTCCGAAATCAAGAGCGGGACATCCCGTTTGTGGGGGCGTGATCCAAAATGCCGCCCAGATCGGCGAAGCAGTCCTGGGCGGGCGAGCTGCCTGCCCAGATCACGCACCTGACACAGCACCGGGGGCGGACTGGTGGCGCCCAGACGCCGCGCGTTCACAGGGACCGGCTGTCGGCTGTGCACGGTTCAGCGCCGGCGGCCGAACGGCCACCAGCGTTGGGGCGTGCGGCGGGGGCGGGGCAGCCGGTCGTTGTGGTGCTGGGGGGCGCGGCAGCACAGGCGGGCGTGCCGGGGGCGCGGCCTCACCGGGGACCGCACCCGGAATCGACCGGATGCGGTCGGGGACGCCGATGCCGGCGGGGCGGGGAGGCCGCGGTCGACTGCACCGCCGCCGGGCAACAGGGTCTCCCCCAGCGGGCCCAGCAGCTTTCCGCCCTCGGTATGCCAGTCCCGGCGTCACCCGCCATCACCGCCATCACCCATTGTGATGATATTCATCCGATTCAGTGACAAATTGCAAGGAAAGGGCAAAGGGGATTGGCTGGAGACCCCTGCCCAGCCTGCGGCTTTGCCGAAATCGATAGACGTTTCAACGGCTCGCGCGCCCGCTTCGACATGCCGCTCAGCCGCCCTCGGGCCAGCCTGGATGCGCGAGCCGCCCCGAGTGGCCGACTCGCCACCAGGGGGGACTCCGAGGAAACAGGAGACCCATCAATGAGCTCCACCCAAAGCCGAAGCGCCCGTGCGCTCGCCGCCGGTGCCCTGTCCGCCGCCATGCTGTCGACCGGTACGGCCGGAGCCGTCGCCGCGACGGGGACGCCGCCCCCCAAGCCCTCCATCACCGGCATGCCGAGCGTGAAGCCGTCGCGGACGCCGACCGCCATGGGCTCGATCACCGTCTCGGCCAACCACAAGGCCGTCAAGGTGGGCAACACCGTGGTGTTCACCGGCCGGGTCAGGGGCATCAAAGCCGGTTCGACGCTGGTGCTCCAGCACCAGCACCACGGCAAGTGGACCACGCTGAAGACCACGGCGGCCGTCAACAAGAACGGCACCTACACGATCAAGCGGACGTTCACCAAGAAGGGTACCGAGCAGGTGCGGGTGGCGACCAAGTCCGGCACGTTCCACTCCTCGCCGGTCACCGTTCAGGTCAGCTGACGGTGAGCTGATGCGGGTCCAACGCTGGGTCGTAGCGGCGTTCGGACGGGCGGCGGGGCCAGGAAGAAACATCTTCGCCGACCCCGCTCCCATCAGCCGAAACCGAGCGTGCCCCGCCGCGGTCCGCGAAGGAGCCGGTAACACCTTTCGTGACGCACCGCCAGGAGTCCCCTGGTCCATGGCCCAGGGGACTTCGTGGTCAGCGCCGGTAGTACGGCAGCGACGAGCCGGACGCGGTCGCGAGTACGGCTTCCGTGCCGAGGCTGTTGCCGCTGTCCTGGTACATGGACAGCTGGCCGTCGGACCAGCGCACGAGGTAGTCGTTGAGCCGGCTGTCGGTGCTGGTGAAGTTGCCCGCCGTGGTGAGCGTGGCGTGGGTCCACAGCGTGCTCGCGGCCCGCAGTCGCACCTCTCCGTGGAAGCCGTACTGGTTGATGTCCGGGTACAGGGTCAGTTCGCCGTCGGACCAGCGGACCACGAGGTCCGACTCGTTGGTTCCGGCGAGGTCGGCGGAGGTGAGGGATGTGGCGTGCGTCCAGGTGGAGTTGGGAGGGTTGAGCCGGACCTCGCTGTGGATGCCGGTGGAGTTGAGGTTCTTGTAGAGAGTGGTCTCGCCGTCGGACCAGCGCACGATCAGGTCGTCGGGCCAGTGGTCGTCGGTGGTGTAGCGGCCCGCGGTCATGGTGACCTCGTGCTGCCACAGCGTGCCCGGCTTGGCGAGTGTGATCTGGCTGTGCAGGCCGCGCGCGTCGACGTCGGGGAAGAGGGTGAGGCTGCCGTCGCTCCAGCGCACCAGCAGGTCGTAGGTGTTGGCGCCCGTGAAGTCGCCGGCCGTGATGGACACGGCCTTCGTCCAGGTGGTGTTGGCCGCGACGAGCCGTATTTCCTTGTCGAACCGTCCGTTGCCACCACCCCGGTACAGCGTCAGCTCGCCGTCCGACCAACGCACGATCATGTCGCTCTTGTCCGGATCGGGCGAAGGCGAGGGCGTGAAGGAGCCGGAGGTGACGAGGGTGGCATGGGTGAGTGTGGAGGCGCCGGGCAGCACATTGGGACGTGCGGGGGTGGTGCCGGCGACCGCCGCCTGGTACAGGTTCTGCACGTCGGAGCCGTAGGAGGAGCTGTAGGAGACGTCGTCGGTCGGTCCGCCGGTGTCCCAGCCGCCGATGCTGCCGACCACGTCGCCGGTGCCGGTGGTCGGGTCGAAGTTCTCCAGGAACGGGCTGCCGCTGGTGCCGGATGCGAAGCCGTTGCAGGCGATCCGGAGGTACGAGCCGGGGGTGCCGTCGGTCGGGGTGTACTGCGTGGTGTTGTTGTCGCAGGTCAGGGGCTGCGAGGCGGTGCCAGGGTAGCCGACCAGCCGAATGCTGGGGAAGACGTAGCCGCGGCCGGTGGCCAGGTTGTTGCCGCCCACCACGTCCTGCACCTGCTTGCCGTCGCTGCGCGCGCCGACCTGGGCGAACGCCACGTCCCACGGGGCGCCCTGGACGTGTCCGCGGTCGTAGTAGCGAGGATCGATCCAGACCCGGCTGCGGCCCTCGGAGTCGGTGGCGACGGGGAAGATGCCGTACGGCTGGGGATTGGCCGCGGTCCACTGGGGGACGAACGCGAGCGAGCCGCCGCCGGCCCGCCCGTCCATGCAGTGCCCGGCGGTGAGCACGATGTTGTGGTGCGGGCTGTTGATGACACTCGCGGTGCAGAAGTAGGAGCCGCTGCCGGTCTGCATGTACATCCGGCCGACCATCGGCAGCCCGCCGAAGTA
Source organism: Streptomyces sp. NPDC001093 (assembly GCF_040298985.1). Lineage (NCBI taxonomy): Bacteria > Bacillati > Actinomycetota > Actinomycetes > Kitasatosporales > Streptomycetaceae > Streptomyces > Streptomyces sp. NPDC001093. Next base: position 17,863 of record NZ_JBEPBF010000152.1, read on the forward strand.
CGAGCTGGCGGGACCTGTCGCGCCCGCACTCGTGGGGGACGGGCTGGGCGAGGCGGTGGGGGTCGCTGAGCCCGACGCGCTGGGGGAAGTGCTCGGGGAGGCGGACGGGGTGCCCGTCGGCGCGGCGGTCGGGGTGTCCGTAGCGGTGGCGGAGGGATCCGGGGTCGAGGTGCCGGTGGGTGTGTCCGTCGAGCCGGCGGTGTCGGTCGGCGTGACGTCCATCGGGACCTCGCGCAGGTCCTGGGCGTTCGGGCCACCGGACACCGGCGGCTTGACGAGCCCCTGGAGCGTGGGGTGGGCGGCCTTGCCCGCGGTCCGCGGTTTGGCGTCCGGAAGCGGCTTTGCTTCTGCCATGCGCTGCGCGGTCCAGAACTGCTTGGCCGCAAAGGCTGTCCAGTGCGGCGCGGCGGCTGGGGGACGCGGGGCGGTGTCCGGTATCGCGGACGTGTACGCCGGAGGGGCGTTCGTGGCGCCTGCCGTATCGACCGAGACGACGAGAGTTCCGGCCAGCGCGGTGATCGCGCCGACGGCGGCCACGAGAAGGGCACCGCGCCGACTCGCGCGATGCCCGGCAGTTCTACTCACTTTTGGGCTGAATTCCCCCCACTTGGCGTGGCTCTCCGCCACGCAGGCGATAGGACTAGCAGAGGGTACGACACTGTTGCTCGGTGATCGAACCAAAGGGCGAATGTGACTGGGTGATGAACCGGCGGCCGGTGCCGGCTCCCGGACCCACAGCGGAATCGGGGGGTGAGGCACCGCGCGCGAAGGACTGCTGCTGGAGGCCGAGGAGTGTCACGATCGCCGGTGGATTCCAGGCCTTGCGCTCTTCTCGGAGGCCGTGGGCGCGCCGTGCGCATGCATGGTCCGCCCCCGGCAACACGGGCCGTTCCGCGTGCCGTTCGCAGCGGGAGCGGAGAGCCAGGACGAGAACTGGGCCCGCCGCTACAGGGGAATGCGCCGGGCCCAGCGAGCCACCACGACGCCACACCAGCAGGTGGACGTGAGACATCTCGCTCAGCAGCCCGAGAGCCTCGCCTGTCACGCCCTGCCGCCCGTCACCCCATCGGTCGCCACTCTGAAGAAGCTCATTGTGATCGTTTCCCGCAGCAGCGCACCTATCTGCCAGTCCACCGCGGGCCTCAGGACATCCGGCCCGGTTGAACCACGGTTCAGCTTGACTGCGCAGGAACCGAGCGAGCCGGACCCGGGGAGCCGACGAGGGTGAACGCCGCCCATATCTCGGGGAGTTCCCAGTCCCTGCGGGCCTGGAGGACGGCGCGCCGCAGGGCCTCGGCGGGGTCGCCGCCGGCGCGGAGCTCGGTGTGGAAGCGGACCATCACCTCGTGGGTCGGCCCCTCGGGCACCTCCCACAGGGTGCCGACGACGGTGGGCACGCCGGCGGCGAGGAACGCACGGACCGGCCCGAGCACACCGTCCATGGTGATCAGGCCCTGCCCGGTGGCACAGCAGGCGAGAACGGCCAGCCGGGCCCGGGTCGGAGTGGCCGTGATGAGCGGCGTGGTGAGCTGCCCCTGCTCTTCGGGCGAGGCGGCGGCGCCGGTGTCGTGGACGGGGGTAAGGGCGAGGGCGCCGGGGGGCTGGTCGAGGCGGAGGCGGGTGTCGACCAGGCCGTGGCAGGAGAAGTGGAGCAGGTCGGCGGTGCCGAGGCGGGCGAGGACGGCGGGGACGGTGACCCGGCCGGTCATCGGCTTCGCCCCGTGGAGGGCGGCGACCGCTTCGGCGGTGTGGCGGGCGACGACGGGCAGCGGCTGCGGGGATCCGTCGAGGGGCGCGGGTGCCACGCCGTCCTCGACACCGCCGACCACCAGCACGTCCTCCGGAGCGCCGCCCGGCGGGCCCGCGGCCCAGGCGTCCTCGACGGTGAGCATCTCCAGGGCGTGCAGCGACGGTACGAGGGTCACGGAGCACCGTTCGATCAGTGGTTCCCCGCCGGGCAGCGGCAGTGCCCCGAAGGGCACCGACCACAGGGACCGCTGCGGTACGACCACCAGCCGGGCGCCGGATCCGCGTGGCAGCAGGTCGGCCACCGGTTCCAGCAGGACGCGGGCCCATTCGGCCCGAACCCGCTCGTCGCCCGCCTGCCGCTCCAGCAGCCGTACGGCCTCGGCGGCGTCGCGCGGCTCGGGCCCCCCGGACACGGAGGGATCGAAGTCCGGGGCCGTGTGGTGGCGGATCCGGCCGTCCGGGAGCACCGCCCACAGGTGGAGGGCGCCCGGCACGACGGCGGGGAAGCCGGCGTCGGCCAGGTCGAAATGGGTGGCGTAGAGGAGCACCGTGGCGCCGGTCCGGGCCGCGAGGCGCCGGATACGGTCCGGGCCGGGCGGGTCTCCGGGGACGGACTCCCGGCCCGGGCGGGCTGTCCGGACGCGAGCGCTCAGCGGGCCTGAACGGCCCTGTTCTGCCGCGGCCAGGGCGCCGGCCGGATCGCCTTCGGCCAGGGCGATTTCCTGCTTGATCTGGTAGACGGCGACGGAATGCTGTTCGAAGAGGCCGACCGCGCCCGACTCGTCGGCGCCCGCGCGCCGTAGCGCCTCCCAGAGCGGCTCGGCCTGTTCCGTGTGGCGGCGCGCGGCGGCGGGATCACCGGCGCGGAGGTGGGCGTGGGCCAGATTGAGGTGACCGGTGGCCAGTCCGCGCTGGTCGGAGACTTGCTCCTTGAGGCGGAGTCCGGCTTCGAGGTCGGCAACGGCTTCGGCGGGCCGGCCCTGCTGGAGGCGGATCACGGCACGGTGGTTGAGGGCCATGGCCCTCGGCCTGAACTGGTCCTCGGGGAGCCGGGCCAGCAACTCGTCGACGATGGAGGCCGATTCGTCGAGGCGTCCGGCCCGGCGGGTCGTCTCCATGCGCACCTGCAGGGCCTGGGAGCGCAGCAGCGGGACGTCGCCCGCCGCGTCCAAGGCGCGGCGCATCGCCTCCTCCGCCTCGTCGTGGTGCCCGGCGGCGGAGAGCGCAAGCGCCCGGTTGCCCTGTACCTCGGCCACCACGGCGCTGTCCTCCCCGGGGTCCAGGCAGTCGACCGCGGTCTCCGCCCACTCCAGGGCCCGCTCGGGGTGGCCGACGCCGCTGACCGCCAGGACGAGCTGGCTCGCCGACAACGCCATCCTGGTCCGGCTGCCCAGTTCCTCCCCGAGCAGGTACGCCTGCCGCTGTACGGTCTCCGCATCGCCGAACCACCCCGCGTACGCGAGGACGCTGCCCAGGTCGCTCAGGCACGACCAGCGCAGTTCGCGTGCCTCCCGGTCGGCGGTACCGGCCAGGGCACGCTCCGCCTGCCGCAGCACCTCGGCCGACTCGGGGTACCGGCCGATCTGGCTGAGCACCTCGCCGTACTTGCCCAGCCAGGTACCGCGGTCCATGGGATCGTCGCTGCCGTCCGCGAAATCGCGCAGCGCCTGGGCGTGGCGCAGCGCCTCGTCGAGCCGGCCGGCGAACATGCAGGCGGTGACCAGGGGTTCGAGCACGACGGGGACATGGTGCGTCATGCCCTCGGCGGTGAAGAGGCCGAGGGAGTCGGTGAGGGCGGCCCGGGCCTCCTCCCAGCGGCCGGCCCGCCCGGCCGCCACTCCCTCCTCGTACTTCCTGCGGGCCCTCAGACAGCGGACGGCGCCCATACCGGCCTCCAGCCGATCAGTCGTTCCGGTGGTTCGGGATCCGGGGGTGCCTGGTTCCGGGTCCGGGCGACCCCTCCGACCGGCGCACGCGCCGGCCGGCGAGCAGTCCGACGGCCACCGCGGCGACCGCTCCCGTCGCGGCGGCGCCAGTGGACCAGGCGGCCCGCTGCCCGGTGCCGTACGCCCACTCGGCGGCCAGGGTCGCCAGGAGCCATCCGACCGCGGCGCCGACCGTCGCCGGAAGGGTGTGGGTCAGCGCCCGGAACGGGCCCTGCCGCACGGTGCTGCGCGACCAGCCGGCCGCGGCCACCGGCAGGAGCAGCGCGAGGGCCGCGAGCACGGCGATCACCGGGGCCTGGAGCGGCCCGGGTATCGGCACCCGGTAGCCGAACGCCTGCACCACGGTCAGGCTCATCAGCAGCGCTCCCAGCAGGGAACTCTGCAGAAGCGCCAACTGGGCCCGATGGTCGGCGAGATGGGACTCCACGAGCGCGGCGGCCTCCCGGGCCACCTCCGCCGAGGAGTCGAGAGTCGCGGCCAGGTACTCGGCGTCGTCGTCGAGCTGCCGCTCCAGGCCCAGCCCCAGCCGTTCGTCGTTGCCGAACGGGTTGTCCAGGTCCCCGATGTCCTCGGCACCGGCGGGGCGGCTCGCGCCGCCCGTGTCCCGGGCGTCGCCGG
>NZ_JBEPBF010000153.1:0-21710 GCF_040298985.1 Streptomyces sp. NPDC001093
GGCTCGACGTCCTATGGGCTCTCATCCGGGATCAACGGCACTGGGCCCCCGAGCCGCCCCAGCCAGCTTGACAAGGACGATTGGGAATCAGTCACGCTGAACCCACGGCCGACGTGCCGTTAACGGACGTGTCACCAGCCCGGGACGATCCCGCTGATCAGTCGATAAACCACTAGGGGTGAACAGCGGCGCCCCCCGCCGTCCCCCGCCAATAGGCCAGGTTGTTACGTGTGGTGCGGGTGTTGGGGTGTTCCGGTCCCAGGACTCGCTCCATGTCGTCCAGTAGCTCGGCGTAGGCCGTGACGGCGCCAGCAGCGTCCCCCGCCTCACCCCGCGCAAGAGCGAGGTTGTTCCGCGTGTACAGGGTGTTGGGGTGGTCCTCGCCCAGCACTCGCACGCTGTCGTCCAGCGTGCGCTCGTACAGCGGGATCGCCCGATCGGCGTCCCCCGCCCTCGCGCTGGCGCTGGCGCTGGCGCTGGCGCTGGCGCTGGCGCTGGCGCTGGCGCTGGCGAGATTGTTCCGCGCGTACAGGGTTTCGGGGTGGTCCTCGTCCAGCACTCGCACGCTGTCGTCCAGCGTGCGCTCGTACAGCGGGATCGCCCGATCGAGGTCCCCTGCCGTCGCGTAGGCGCTGGCGAGGTTGTTCAGGGCCGAGGCGAGGTCGGGCTCGTAGCGTCCGGGGCGTTCGTCGCCAGCCGAGCCCGGATCTCCACCGACCCTGTCGCACGTCACGGTAGGTGAACCTATTGCGCCAGCTGGCCAGGTAGTCGGCGAGCAACTTCAGGTTGTGCCCACTGCCTGGAATCTCGTGGTCGAGGACTACGCAGTGCCGTCGTGCATCCGCATCGCGTTGTATTCCACACCGTCAGCGATGTCCGTGCCGTAGCGTGAATCGATCTCCTCGTACAGGTCGTCGCTGAGTTCACCCACGACGTCCGGACTCCCGTCGGCAGTACGTACCACGGGCTGCGCTTCGCCGACCGGCTGCTCGCGGTGCCCATCGTGCGTGCCGGGGAGAGCATGGAAAGCGAACTGCGCGCGGTGATCCCGGGGATCAGGATCGGCAAGATCCTCATTCAGCGGAACAGGACGACCAAGCGACCGCACCTGTACTACCAGGCGCTCCCCGACGACACCGCCGACCGCCACGTCCTCCTGCTCGACCCGATGCCGGCGACCGGCGGCACGGCGGTGGCCGCCATCGAGCTGCTGCTCGAACGGGGCGTGCCCGAGGAGCACATCGTCTTCGTCAACTTCATCACCGCGCCGGAAGGCATCACGGCGGTGTGCGAGCGCTTCCCCGGGGGTGCGGATCGTGACCTCGGCGATCGAGGAGAGGCTCAACGAGAACGCCTACATGGTGCCCGGCATCGGCGACTTCGGAGACCGCTGCTTCGGAACGGACCGCTAGGTCGTTTCTCATGGCTCTTGCTGGGTGGGTGGATCAGTGCTTGGCCTGGGCAGGTGTGGCTCATGGTGCGGCGACATGAGCTCACGGACGCGCAGTGGGCGAAGATCGAGCCGTTGCTGCCCGCCAACGGCAAGCCTGGTGGGCAGTGGGCCGATCACCGCACCGTAATCAACGGTGTGTTGTACCGGGCCCGTACCGGGGTGCCCCGGCCGGACCTTCCCGAGCGGTACGGCCCTTGGCAGACCGTCTACGAGCGGCACCGCCACTGGTCGGCAGACGGCACCGGGCGACAGATCCTGGGCGAGTTGCAGATCGAGGCGGATGCCGCCGATCCCGACGGGGCCCTGGCCAAGGCGGTAGAGGCGGAGAGCGCGCACCGCAAGCGCGAATGGGCCGTCAACATCGACTCCACGTCCTGCCGGGCACATCAGCATGCGGCCGGGGCCCGGCACCGACTGCCTCGCGACTACCCGCAAAGGGGGGCGGTGCGCGTGTGGAATGGGATGGGCGGGAGGCGCTGAGGCCTCACGGGGTGGGCTGACCAGCGAAATCCACCTGCTGGCCGACAACCGGGCCCGCCCGCTGACCTGGCAGACCTCGCCGGGTCAGGGAGGCGACAGCCCCATGCTCATCCCCGTACTGGACGGCTTACGGATCCGGCGGCGCGGACCGGGCCGGCCACGCAGCCGCCCTGACCGTGTCCGCGGCGACAAGGCCTACTCCAGCCGCGACAACCGGACCTACCTGCGACGACGGGGGATCAAGGCGACCATCGCCCAGCCTGATGACCAGCGGGCCGGCCGTCGGCGCAAGGGCCGGGCCGGAGGGCACCCACCGGCGTTCGACAAGGCCCAGTACCGCCGCCGCACTGCCGTCGAGCGGTGCGTCAGCAAGTGGAAGCAGTACCGGGCGGTGGCCAGTCGGTACGACAAGCGCGACTACATCTTCAACGGCACCCCCGCCGTTGCAGCGATCGTCATCTGGCTCCGAGACATCGTCCAAGAGCCATCAGAAACGACCTGGCGGTGGTCGTGTTCGACCACTTCATCCCGAGGCTAGGCGGCTGACTCAGGAGCGTGATGAGCGCGGCGGGGCCGACGCGTGGGTGTCACGTTGTCACGCGGAAACGGCCCTGGAGGGGCGTTCCGGGGGGGGGCCGACCTCAGAACCCGTTCAATCCGGACATTAGGGCGGGTGCTGTCACGCGGTCGGTGGCTGGCGTGACAGGCGGCGTGACAGGATGCGTGACACCCAGACTGTGACTCTCGGTGAGCGTGACACCAGTCGGGGCGGGTGTCCTCTGACATCGAAGTGAATTGTTCGTTATCGAAGTTGGACCGGTTAGGACTACGGACGGAATCACGTGACCTGCGGCTTTGTAGTTCTTCGTGCGTGATGATCCCGTGAAGGTACGCCACAACGGAGGCAGGCTGGTCTGGAAGATCGACGGCCCATGCGCTGGGCGTAGGTCGTGATCTCCGAGCCATCTGCTGTCGACCACTCCTCTGCCGCGGCGGGGTGCTGTGCCGGTGCTCTCCGCAAGTGACTGCATCCTTTGGCCTATTGTGTTTTCGTCCCTGTGGAGGACGATCTTGCGGCACCGCGGCGAGAGGGTTGATCCGTGCGAACAACCATCGGATACACCGTCGAAAGCATCGGCTACGTCGTAGGAGCGCAGGGGCTCGTCAGCTTCGCTTCGCGGACCTTCTTCGGCACGGAGTGGGGCTGGATGCACAAGGTCGTCGACCTTCCGTCCGTCGCTTACCTCGGCATCGCCGTCGTGGGGCTGGCGCTCATCGTTGGCGGAGTGAAGACACGGAAGGCGCCCGAGCGTCAGGAGACCGCCTGACCGGCGGGCCTTTCAGCCCGCGGCTCCCACGTGGTCCCGAGCCGTCGTGCAGTAGTACCAGCCCGCGAAGCCGTCGACGTCCTTGGCCCAGCGGAAGTCACGGACCGGCGCCACGGTCTCAGACGTTCTGGCCTGCGGGCAGAGCCCTGACCTGCGGCGACCAGATCGGTTGAGACGCCTGGCCGCCGGGAATCCCAGTTGACGTGGTCTGGGGCACTTGGGTGCCGATTGCTGTCTCAGTCGATCTGGTTCGGCCCTGCCGTTTCACCCTGGCAGGTCTCGTAGGATCTTCTGATCATGGATGTGGTTACAGGGAACGAGATGATCGCCATCCCGCCGGGGCAAGTGACGCTGTCGGACCGGCGAACGCAGCGCACCTGGTCGGTCGAGCTTGCGCCCTACCAGCTCGCGGCGTCCCCGGTCACCCAGGCGTTGTACGCAGAGATCACAGGCCAGCGCCCGAGTACAGCCCATGGCGACCAGCTGCCCGTCGAATGCGTCTCCTGGTGGGACGCGACGCGGTTCTGCAACGCACTGTCCCGGCGCGACGGGTTCACGCCCGCGTACCACTTCCATGCCGAAGGCGATGACGTCGAGTGGGACGCATCCGCCGACGGGTACCGACTGCCGACTGAAGCCGAGTGGGAGCACGCCTGCCGTGCCGGTACGCCAGGACCGCGTTACGGGGATCTCAACGCGATCGCCTGGTACCGCGACAACTCGCACGAGCGCATCCACGACGTGGGCGGCAAACTCCCCAACCCGTGGGGGATTTACGACATGCTCGGCAACGTCTGGGACTGGTGCTGGGACATCTACGACGCCGAGGTGTACGGCACATACCGAGTGCTCCGTGGCGGTGGTTGGTTCGATGAGCACTGGAGTTGCCGGGCCTCCGCGCGGCGCCGCAGCCATCCCACCTTCCAGGTCGACGACGTCGGATTCCGTATCGCGCGTTCCCTCGTGTGACGACCGGTTTGCGTCCCTCCTCAGATGCAGCGGCCGCCGACCGAACGAACCGGGGACTCGATCATCTGAGACACCGAGCGAATCGGACCAGCTCACTTGAGACGCGGACCAGATCGTCAGCGACGGGATCAGTGCCAGAGGGCAACTCGCACACAGCGTGATCAACGCACGGGGGTGTCACGCTTGTCGCTGGCGGAGCGGTGGTCGGCCCCGGCGGCGAGCTGCCACCAGAACTGGGCGCTCTCGCGATGGTCGGTCAAGTAGAGGAGGCAGGCGAAGACGAGGGCGCCGTCGACGTCCAGGTGGCCGTCGTTCGTGGCCGTTTCGGGTTCTTGGGCGAGGCGGTCGACGTGGTCGGCGGCATCGGGCCGGTTCTGGATCCAGCGGCATACCACGGACAGCCGCTGCCCGGCCTGGGCTGCACGGACGGTGTCCGGGTGCGGCTTGGCCGTGGCGGCAGCCGCGTCGGCGGCGAGGCGGCGCAGGGCGGTGCCGACGTCGAAGCCGTCACGCGGGCCGGTGGGGATACGGGCGTCGGCGACAAGTTCATCGATGGCGGTCACTGTCCTGCCCCCTTCTTGTTCTTGCCGGGCGCCGCGGGCAGGCCCAGCCGGATACGCAGGCGTTCCTTGCCCTTGCGGCCGTGGTGGTCGACGGTGCGGGTGTCCAGGCCCATGTAGCGGGCGATCCGCTTGGGGGGTTAGCCCAGCAGGTGGCGCAGGACGATCACGGTGAATGGGCGGGTGGGCAGCTCCAGGATCGCCTCGTACAGGCCGCCGGCACTGCTGTTGAGCTCCAGCTGGCTGCGGACGGCCTCGAGGTCTTGGTTATCGGGCCGTTGATGAGGAAGGCCGGCGGGCGTCCGTCCTCGTCGGGGCGGCGGGTGACGCCGCGGTGCAGCACCGCAAGGGTCTGCTGTTCGAGGTCGCCCTGCTGCAGCAGTTCGTCCCAGCCTCAAAGGATCTCCAGGAACACCTGGTGGACGACCTGTTCGGCAGCCCGCCGGCTGCCGAGGTGGATCTCCGCGAAGTCGTGGAAGAACTTCTGATGCCCGAGGTAAAAGCCCTCGAAGTCCAGGGGCAGTTCGGGAGGGGCCTGGACGGGCTGGCCGTGGCCGCCGTCCTGGGGCGATACGTCAGTGCTGACGTCGCCGTTGCCCACGCGGTCTTCCAGGAGGTGCGAGTGCCGGATCTCGTCATTGAGGCCGGCGGGTCCTGCGCGTCCAACTTGGCTGCGCGGGAGCCCAGTTGTGTTGGGCTCCTGGACGCCACCCTGTCGATTTCAGGGGCCTGAAACTCATGCGGCCCTCGAAAATTGTGACTTTGCGATCTTCTCCATAAACGGAACGTGTCTTCGTTACTGGGTCAAATGTTTGAAGGTTCGCCGTGAGCTGCAGCGATGCGGTGACGTGCGCAAGCGTTCAGTTCAAGAGCCGTCGGACTCATGGCGCAGCTCACACAGTCCTCGGTGCTGCGTGGACATCTCGTGAAGCACAAGCCGTCACACATGGCCGTGCATGCGCAGAACCGATCTGCCATCGCCCGATGGAGGAAGACAGGTTGGTCCGCTGACCGAGTTCCGGTCCAAGGATGCCGGTCGACCGCCGCCTGGACCTACTCGGCCCCGCGGATAGGGGCGGGCATGGAAGGGTGCCGGCAGCTGCCGGGCAAGGCAGCTGAGCGACGAGGGAGGGCCCGATGCTGTTGAGACCCGGTGCAAGCTGTGATGAAGCGATCAAGTTCTTGGAGTCGCGGGCGGAACTGGCGTTGTCGATCTCCATCTGGACTAACCCGCCACCGGCGCAATGCTGAGCCACAGAGTACGGGCCGTACGTCCAGCTGATCCTGGTCTTGCTGATGACGTTCGTGAAGGATGGCGAGAGGGCAACCCACGCCAGCGCACCGCAGGCGACGCTGAAGAGGACTGCAGCTGCCACCTGGCCGATGAAGCGGCGGTTGGATCACCAGGCGAGAACTCGATGCTGATGACGGCCAGTCGGTGGCCGGGTGCTGTCAGACTCGGGCAGCAGGGACATGAACGGTTCCTGTCGAAGATCACCTTCGCGTATGCCCCCAGCGTAGTGACCTCGTTCCACCCGCAGAGTAGAGGGAACAACTTGCCGGCCGACGCGGTCGTTGCCCGGCGTTCGGGACTTCACCGTCGCGCCCGGTGTCGTTGCCTTCGAGGCCGTCCGGCGGACGCGGTGCAGCGGTGCCGGGCGTTCCCCCGGCACCGCGTGGAGGGCGCTTGTGCCCCGGCCGCGGCTCAGCCGGATGATCCAGCCACTCCGGCGGGCCGCCAGGCGGACATGTTCGTGTAGTGCTGGACCAGCGTTGCCCGCGTCCACGCGCCGTTGGCATAGCGCATGGTGTGGAAGAGCGTGCCGCGGCTATCGTCGGAGGCGAAAACGAGCTGGAGGTTTCCTGCCACGTTGACGGCGGTGACCTCGTTCAGCACGGTGCCGATGAAGCCCGCGTGGTTGAAGTCCACCCGTGCGTTGATGTCGTCCCAGGTGCTCCAGTGCCCGTTCGGGCTGCGGATGGTGTGGTACTGCGCGACCTGGCCGTTGGTCAGCACGACCATCTGCAGGCTGCTGCCGAATCCGGCCATGGCCACCCGGAGCGGCATGCCCCAGTGGCGGGGAGTGCCGGTCCAGGACAGCACGTTGCTCCACGGCGTCCACCTGCCGTTCGCGCCGAGCGCGGTGTGCAGAACGGTGCGGTGGATCTGGTCCACCGCGGCCACTTGCAGCTCTCCGCCGACCGAGGCGGCCGACAGACTTTGGAACCAGTCGTTGCGGTAGGCACCGCCCGGAGCCACCTGGTCGGGAGCGGTCCAGGTGCCGTTGGACTGCTCCATGGTGTGCATCAGGCGGCCGTTGGTGTCGATGTACACCAGGTGCACGTGGGTTCCTACGACGGCCGCCGCGAGGTAGTTCCGCGTCGGCTTGGAGGTCACCCGCACCGGGGCCAGGCCGTGCATCGGGGTGGGGGCGGGCCAGCTGCCGTCCGGTTTCTGGGTGGTCTCCTCCAAGGTGACGTCCAAGCCGGTGGGCTGCTCGATGAACAGACGCAGCCGGCCGTTTTGCACCACGTCGGTGAAGTCGTAGAAGGACCCGCTCTTGAACAGCCGCTTGGTCGGGGCCCACTTGCCGTTGGCGTATCGGGCGGTCTGCAGGACCTCCCAGTTGGCGCCCTGCACCAGCAGATCGAGGCCGCCGTTGCCTGCCATCGCCGCCGGATGGGCCGGGGAGGCGGCGGCCGCCACCTGTGAAGCAGCAGGTGCTGCCAGGGGAGTGAGGCTGATCGCGGCGGCGAGGCACAGCTGCGCTGTCCGCCGAAGGTATGGCTTCAAGGAACCCTCTGATGTGTAGGAGACAGACGGGGATCCTAGGGGATGCTGTGAAGATCCGAACAGCCGCGTGCCCGGCGGATCCTGTCACGGCCGTGCGACCGCGCCACCCCGCAGCAGCAGCCGCTACCGCCCGTCAGCGGCGGCGACTGGAGCACATCGAGGCGGCCCAGTGGCGGGGCATCGTGGGCCGCGTAGCGGTTGGGCGGCTTTGACGGGTTGTCGGTACGTCGGCGGCACACCCGGGATGGCGGCAACGACAGCCCAACATGACGGAGCCCGGCCCGAGAACAGTCCTCCAGCCGGGGCCGCTGTACCTGGTGACCCGGTGTGGTCGCCCCCCCAACGGGGGGCGGGGACGACCACAGTCCTGCTGCTGAGGACCAGACCCGGGATGCCAGCCGCCGTGACAGCGAACGCCGGTCCCTGAGACAACAGCTCGTCCGGGGCAGGTCGACATCGGCCAGGGTGCGCACCGCCGTGCGTAGCCGTCCCATGGCCGCGGAGGCGTTCAGGCCGTGCCCGACGACGTCGCCGACGCCCAGTGCCATCCGTACGCCGGACAGGGCGATGACGTCGAACCAGTCCCCGCCGACGCCGGCGTGGGGATCGGCGGGCAGGTAGCGGGCGGCTGTCTCCAGCGCCTGCTGGGCGGGGAAGTGGTGCTGCAGCAGGCTGCGCTGCAGTGCGAGGGCGGGGCCGTCGCTCTCCTGGGGCACGGACGCATGCAGGAACCACTGCACGTCGCCCTTGCCGTTCAGCAGCGGGCATGCTCGTAGTTCGGCCTCGATCGTGCGGCCGGCCTGGTCGCGCGGCAGGACCCGGCCGATCCATGCCTGCCGGTCGGCCAAGTGCCGTCGTGCGGAGTCGGGCAGCCCGTCCTCGAGCAGTTCGGCGGTCGCGCGGCCCACGATGTCCTCGGGGCTGTAGCCCGGCAGGGCCTGGGCGCCGGGGCTCCAGGTGGTGACCGTTCCTCGGGCGTCGACGACGGCGGCCGCCAGCTCGGTGGCCGGGACGAAGCCATCCCCGCTGCTCGGGCGGAATCCGGCGTACCTGATCACCTCCGCTCACCCCCTGCCGTCCGCTTCACGCTGGTCGCGGTTGGGGCCTGGTGCCGCAGTCACCGTGCCCGACGACGGGGCCGTCGGCGTGGGGGAAGAGGGCAGCGCCTCGGCCACGGTCGGGTGTACGGGTACGGCCTGCCGCAGGCCGGTGACGTCGAGCACGTGCAGCAACGGTCCTTCCGGGCACACCAGGTGGAGCTGGCCGCCGTCGCAGGCGGCACGAAGGTGTGCACCGAACAGGGCGCCGAGCCCCATGGCGTCGCAGGCGGTCACGCGGGAGACGTCGATGACGAGCCGGGAGGGGTCGCTGCCGGGCATCGAGGTCACGAGCGTCAGATAGGCCCGCAGCTGTGCCCGCGTCGTCATGGACAGCTCTCCGGCCGCGTTCACGATCAGCCAGCCCCGCTCGGGGCGCCAGGACAGGGAAAGGGAGGCGTCACCGAGGCACTGTGACCACCCCTTTCCGCAGTCCGGGCAGACCCCAGCGGTACGACCGGCGCCTTCCGGTGGACGCTGGCCGGGTCGGCTGCCCGGCCCTCCTCTCACATCGCCAACAAGTCGGAGCAATCTAGATATTTGCGATAATTAGATAGGCCATGAACGGGGTAAATGTCAAGATGACGAGAAGTGGGTGTTAGCGCCAGGCGGATGTGCGGAGGCATGCCGTCATGGACTGGTTCACGGACCCTGACTACTGGCTGGGCCGGATGCTTTTCCAGCGCGGTCTGGCCGTGCTGTACTGCGTCGCGTTCGTCAGCTCGGCCCTGCAGTTCCGCGGGCTGGTCGGGGAGCGGGGGCTGCTGCCGGTGCCGCGATTCACCGCGCAGGTGGCGTTCAGGCGGGCTCCGAGTATCTTCCAGCTGCACTACTCGGACCGTTTCTTCGCCGCCATGGCCTGGACGGGCGCCGCGGGATCCGCCGCGGTGGCGGCGGGGGTGCCGGACCGGCTGCCGCTGTGGGCGGCGATGGTGATGTGGACGCTGCTGTGGGCGCTGTACCTGTCCATCGTCAACGTCGGGCAGACCTGGTACGGATTCATGTGGGAATACCTGCTGCTGGAGGCCGGCTTCCTGGCGATCTTCCTCGGCAACGACGACGTCGCGCCGCCCGTGCTGGTGCGAGGGTTGCTGATCTGGCTGCTGTTCCGGCTTGAGTTCGGCGCCGGGCTGATCAAGCTGCACGGCGATTCCTGCTGGCGGGATCTGACGTGCCTGTACTACCACCACGAGACCCAGCCGCTGCCCGGCCCGCTCAGCTGGTTCTTCCACCACCTCCCCAAGCCCGTCCATCGCGTGGAGGCGGCGGCCAACCACGTCGCACAACTCCTCGTGCCGTTTGCCCTGTTCGCGCCGCAGCCGGCGGCGAGCATCGCCGCCGGCTTGGTGATCATCACCCAGCTGTGGCTGGTCGCGTCCGGCAACTTCGCCTGGCTGAACTGGCTGACGATCGTGCTGGCGCTGTCCGCGATCGGCGGCTCGCAGGTCACCGGCGCGCTGGGGCTGCCTCCTGCGCCGCGTTTCGCCGCCGCACCGGTGTGGTTCGAGGGCCTCGTGCTGGCTGTCGCCGCCCTGGTGCTGGTGCTCAGCTACTGGCCGGTGCGTAACCTGCTCTCCCGCAGCCAGGTCATGAACGCGTCCTTCACTCCGCTGCACCTGGTCAACACCTACGGCGCGTTCGGCAGCGTGGGCCGCATCCGGTACGAGCTGATCGTCGAGGGCACCGACGAGCCGGAGACCACCGAAGAGACCGTGTGGAAGGAGTACGTCTTCAAGGGCAAGCCGGGCGGCATGCGGCGGCTTCCGCCGCAGGTGGCCCCGTACCACCTCAGGCTGGACTGGCTGATGTGGTTCGCCGCGCTCTCCCCTGTGTACGCGGCCGGCTGGCTCCCTGCCTTGCTCCTCGCCCTCTTGGAGAACAACCCGGCCGTCCTGAGTTTGCTGCGCCGCAATCCCTTCCCGGGCTCGCCGCCTGCTTTCGTCCGGATCTGCCTGTACGAGTACCGGTTCACCAGCTGGTCGGAACTGCGCGCGAACGGTGCCTGGTGGAGCCGCACCTTCCTCGGCGAGTACGTGTCGGCCGTCGCCAAGCGGCAACCGGTATCCAGCGCATGAGGCCCGGGTTCCGCAGGAGACTCGGGCCTGGCTCGGCTTTCGGGGTCATCGTGCGCAGCCGACGTCGAGGACTTCGATGATGTCGTCGTGGGTGGTGTAGACAAGCCAGCACCATTCGCCGAATGCTGCGGCCAGACCGGAAACGTGTGCCTGCGGTGTCCTGGCAACGGCGTCGATGAGCGTAATGATCTCCTCGTGCGTGTCGTTCGGGACGCCGAACAACACGCCGGCAGCGGGTTGGACCACTTCGACTCTCATGTCGCCCCCTGCAGATGAATCGGAGCAGCGCTGGCGGCTCTCCTCTCCCCCGGGCGTCTGGCCTACGGGCCACGATTCCTCCGGGCACAGGAGAACGGCAACAGGCTGACCACACCTAATCCGGTCGGCTGCCGGTGCACGAGTCCCCCGGGGTTCCCATGCGCGCCGCTGGGCGGGCGCCGGCGGTCTGCCGTCGCGGCCACCGGCGCCCGCCTCGGTCCCTCTCCGGGCACGCGGCGATCAGAATTCGGCGCCGGCCCCGGCGGCGGCCGGTTCCTTTTCCTCGGGCTGGTCGGCGATGACGGCCTCCGTGGTGAGGAACAGCGCGGCAATGGAAGCGGCGTTCTGCAGCGCGGAACGGGTCACCTTCGCCGGGTCGATGATGCCCGCGGCCAGCATGTCCACGTACTCGCCGGTCGCGGCGTTCAGACCGTGGCCGACGGGCAGCGTACGGACCTTCTCCACCACGACACCGCCCTCCAGGCCGGCGTTGCGGGCGATCTGCTGCAGCGGAGCGGTCAGCGCGCGGCGGACCATCTCCGCACCGGTCCGCCCCTCTTCGTCCACCTCCAGCTTCTCGAACGCCTTCTCGGACGCCTGCAGCAGGGCCACGCCACCACCGGCGACGATGCCCTCCTCGACGGCCGCCTTCGCGTTGCGGACGGCGTCCTCGATGCGGTGCTTGCGCTCCTTGAGCTCCACCTCCGTGGCGGCGCCGGCCTTGATCACGGCCACGCCGCCGGCGAGCTTGGCCAAGCGCTCCTGCAGCTTCTCGCGGTCGTAGTCGGAGTCCGAGCGTTCGATCTCGGCGCGGATCTGCTTGACCCGGCCCTCGATCGCGGCGGCGTCACCGGCGCCCTCCACGATGGTGGTGTCGTCCTTGGTGACGACCACCTTGCGGGCCCGGCCCAGGACGCCCAGGTCGGCGCTCTCCAGCTTCAGGCCGACCTCCTCGGAGACGACCGTGGCACCGGTGAGCACGGCCATGTCGCCGAGCATCGCCTTGCGGCGGTCACCGAAACCCGGGGCCTTGACGGCGACGGACTTGAAGGTGCCGCGGATCTTGTTGACGACCAGGGTCGCCAGCGCCTCGCCCTCCACGTCCTCGGCGATCACCAGCAGCGGCCGGCTCTCCCGCATCACCTGCTCCAGCAGCGGCAGCAGATCCTTCACCGCAGTGACCTTGGAGCCGACCAGCAGGATGTACGGGTCCTCCAGGACCGCTTCCATGCGTTCGGCGTCGGTGACGAAGTACGGCGAGATGTAGCCCTTGTCGAAGCGCATACCCTCGGTGAGCTCCAGCTCCAGGCCGAAGGTGTTGGACTCCTCGACGGTGATGACGCCTTCCTTGCCGACCTTGTCCATGGCCTCGGCGATCAGCTCACCGATCGCCCGGTCCCCGCCCGCAGACACCGCGGCCGTGTTGGCGATCTCCTCCTTGGTCTCCAGCTCCTTGGCCTGCTCCAGCACGGCCGCGGATACGGCCTCGACGGCCTTCTCGATACCGCGCTTGAGAGCCATCGGGTTGGCACCGGCGGCGACGTTGCGCAGACCCTCCTTGACCAGGGCCTGGGCGAGCACGGTCGCGGTGGTCGTACCGTCACCGGCGACGTCGTCCGTCTTCTTGGCGACTTCCTTGACCAGCTCGGCGCCGATCTTCTCGTACGGGTCCTGAAGCTCGATCTCCTTGGCGATGGAGACACCATCGTTGGTGATCGTGGGGGCACCCCACCTCTTGTCCAGGACGACGTTGCGACCCTTGGGGCCGAGCGTCACCTTCACGGCGTCCGCGAGCTGGTTCATGCCGCGCTCCAGAGCGCGGCGCGCCTCCTCCTCATAAGCGATGATCTTCGCAGTCATCGGTACGGTCTCCTCCGCATCGAATCCTTGAGTCGATGACGGTGGCCCGGGGTGACGCCCGCGACGTTCACCCGCGCGCCGGAGGTTTCCCTCACGGCCGCACGAGCACGTCACCCGACCCAGCCGTTAGCACTCTCACTGCGAGAGTGCTAATTCCTCGTTTAGCACTTCGGCCTGCGGCCGGTCAACGCCGTTGCGCATCCGAGAGGGACTGGCAGGGGTGCCGGGATGGAGCGGGTTCTCGGGGATGGAGGCGGTCTGGTGACCTCCAGGTGGCCGGGCGCAGCAGACGGTCGCCGAGGCGGTAGCCGGTACGCGCCGCGGCGTGTCTGCTGTTGCCGGAAGGTGTACTGCCTCCGCGGCGCGGCCGGAGCAGCGAGCACGCGATGCCGCTCTCGGGAAGCACGCCGCGACGCGGAGGCCACGGGGAAGTGCTGTCACAACTCCTGCCCCGAGCGCGCCCAAGCAGTGCGCCCGGGCCAGACAATCCCGCCAGATTCCTTCGGCGTTCTAAGCCGGCTTGATCCGTACCTCTCCACTGTGCCGGTCGGCCTGAACCGCGTAGCCGACCTGCATGAGGATCTCCGGTAACGCCTGATGCAGCGCGGCCCGAATCCCCCGTACTCCGCGACCCGCCTGCCCACCGGATCCAGCTCTTGTGCCGGCAGCCAGCCGACGACCACCGCGTCCTGCTCCTGGCGGACCCTCAATCCCGTGCCTTCCGCGGCACTCGCCGACGCAACGTCGAACCCCACACCTTCGGCTTCTGTGGCCCGGTGGGGCGCGGAGGGCGGGCGAGGGGGGAGATCAGGTGCCCGTCCTCCGCCGCTACTCGTCCCAGGCGGCCGGTCGGCCAGCCCGAGATCGCTCACCTGGACCCGCTGACGGCCATCTTGCGAGGCTTGGCGCGCTCGGCGATCGGGATGCGCAGGCTATGTTGGCCACGCCTTGGCCGAGCGGCGGTGGTGGTCCTCCACGCCGACGGTGTGGCCGTATCCGGGGGTGCCCCAGATCCTGGTTTCAGCTGGCCAGGTCGGCTTCGCCGAACAGAACGGCGTAGCCGGAGGGGAGCTGGCTGAGGATCTGGTTCAGCTCACCGCCGGAAACGGCGCCCGCCAGGGTTGTCAGGACCGCGCTGGCGTCCCACTCTGCAGTGCGCGGCCGGGCCCCGGTCCGCTCAGCGACCCTGCGGTAGAACTCCTCGATCCCGAAGCTCTCTGCCTGCGCCTGCTTGGCCGCGGCCAGCGCCTGTCCGAGCGCTCCGGGCAGCTGGGAGGCAAGGTCATCGACCTCGCCGGGGCTGATGCGCTGGGCCAGCCCGCTCAGCACCGCTTCGGTGACCTTCGCGGCTTCGTCCTGGCTGTCGTATTCGCCGAGCTCACGTACGCGAGCGAGGAACTCATGGTGCTGCATCGTTTCGTCACCTCCGCTTGCCGGCAATCTCAGGGCGGTAGGGGCACGCCTGTCAGCTCCGCGAGACGGGCAACGGCGGCTTGCCTGCCGAGGCGGATGCATCCCGTACGCCGCACTCCGGCGTCGATGCGCTCCTCGCGGGCGGGGCCGGCCCGGTGACCTCCACGGTGGCCGGGCGCAGCAGGCTCTCGCCGAGACGGTAGCCGGGACGCAGGACCGCCGAGCACACCAGGCGGTCCGCATCGGGGACAACATGGTGCGTCAGAGCGTCGTGGCAGGCCGGGTCGAACCGATCACCCACCTCACCGAACGACGTGACGCCCAGCGAGCCGAGCTGCTCCTGAAGGCTGTCGGCGATGTCCCTCAGACCGGGCGTGAGCGGCTCGTTGGCACACGCCCGGTCGACGGCGTCCAGCACGGGCAGCAGCGCCTTGAGCACGTTGGCCGCAGCGATCTCGCGCACGGCCAGGCGGTCCCGCCGCACCTGCTTGCGGTAGTTGTCGTACTCGGCCTTGATCCGCTGCAGGTCGGCGGTCCGCTCCTGAACCAGGCGCCGCAGCTGCTCAAGTTCGGTGCTCTGCGGACCGCTCCTGGTCATCGTCAGCCAGCCTCCGGCTTGTCGTCGTCGACGATCTCTGCGTCCACCACGTCATCCTCGGACCCACCGGCCGCACCGCCCGGGGACGCTCCGGCCGCACCCGCCGGTTGCTCGGCGCGAGACTTCTCGTACAGGGCCGTTCCGATCTTCTGCGCGGCCTGCGCGGTACGGTCGATCGCCTGCCGGATTGCCGCCGTGTCCGCACCCTCCTCCTTCAGCTTCTCCTTCAGGTCGGTCAGCGCCGTTTCCGTCTCGGACTTGGCGTCCGCCGGGATGTTCTCCGCGTTGTCCTTGAGGAGCTTCTCGGTGGAGTAGACGAGTTGCTCGCCCTGGTTGCGGGTCTCGGCGGCCTCACGCCGCTTACGGTCCTCCTCGGCGTGCTGCTCGGCCTCCCGGACCATGCGGTCGATGTCGTCCTTGGGCAGCGCGGAGCCGCCCGTGACGGTCATCTTCTGTTCCTTTCCGGTGCCCAGGTCCTTGGCGGAGACGTGCATGATGCCGTTGGCGTCGATGTCGAAGGCGACCTCGATCTGCGGCACCCCGCGCGGCGCCGGGGCGATGCCGGTCAGCTCGAACATGCCGAGCTTCTTGTTGTACGCCGCGATCTCCCGCTCGCCCTGGTAGACCTGGATGGTCACCGACGGCTGGTTGTCCTCGGCGGTGGTGAAGATCTCCGAACGGCGGGTCGGGATCGTGGTGTTGCGCTCGATGAGCTTGGTCATGATGCCGCCCTTGGTCTCGATGCCCAGGGACAGCGGGGTGACGTCGAGCAGCAGGACGTCCTTGACCTCGCCCTTGAGCACGCCCGCCTGCAGGCTCGCGCCGACGGCGACGACCTCGTCGGGGTTGACCCCCTTGTGCGGGTCCTTGCCGGTCAGCTCCTTCACCAGCTCGGTCACCGCCGGCATACGGGTCGAGCCGCCCACCAGGACGACGTGGTCGATGTCGGAGACCTTGATCCCGGCATCCTTGATCGCGTTGTGGAACGGCGCCTTGCACCGCTCCAGCAGATCGGACGTCAGCTGCTCGAACTGGGCCCGGCTCATCTTCTCGTCCAGATGCAGCGGACCCTCGGCGGACGCGGTGATGTAGGGCAGGTTGATCGTGGTCTCCGACGAGGAGGACAGCTCGATCTTGGCCTTCTCCGCCGCCTCCCGCAGCCGCTGGAGCGCCATATTGTCCTTGGACAGGTCGACGCCGTAGTTGTTCTTGAACTGCTTGACCAGGTGGTCGACGATCCGCTGGTCCCAGTCGTCACCGCCCAGGTGCGTGTCGCCGTTGGTGGCCTTCACTTCGATGACGCCCTCACCCATCTCCAGCAGGGACACGTCGAAGGTGCCACCGCCGAGGTCGAAGACGAGGACGGTCTGGTCGTTCTCCTTGTCCAGCCCATAGGCCAGGGCCGCCGCCGTCGGCTCGTTGATGATCCGCAGCACGTTCAGGCCCGCGATCTCACCGGCCTCCTTCGTCGCCTGCCGCTGGGCGTCGTCGAAGTACGCGGGTACGGTGATCACCGCGTCCGTGACGTCCTCACCCAGGTACGCCTCCGCGTCGCGCTTGAGCTTCTGCAGCACGCGCGCGGAGATCTCCTGCGCGGTTTACCGCTTGCCGTCGATCCTGCCGTGCTCCGGGAACCGCCAGCCGTGATCGCCCATGTGCCGCTTCACCGAGCGCGCGGTGCGCTCCACGTTCGTCACGGCCTGCCGCTTGGCGACCTCGCCGACCAGCACCTCACCGTTCCTGGCGAAGGCCACCACCGACGGGGTGGTCCGCGCGCCTTCCGTATTCGTGATGACCGTGGGCTCGCCGCCCTCGAGTACCGAGACGACCGAGTTCGTCGTTCCCAGGTCGATACCGACCGAGCGCGCCATCTGCTTCTCCCTCCTCACCATGCTCTGCTTCACGTTTGCGATCGGGGCTTCATCGGGATGCCGGCTCCCACCGGACGGGACCGGCCCGCAGCGCAGGCTCGGGACGCACGACCCCGAGCACCACGAGGTAACGCGGCGCCGGCCGGACCGGCCGCGCGACGACAGGGCCGGGGTCGTATGCCCGCTCGGCCGTCCGCTGGTACGTCTGGTCGTACGCCGCGCGCAGGACCGGATCGCGGAGCGTCTCGTACGCCGACCGCACCTCGCCGAACCGTTCGGCGGTGACCGCATCCACGCGGGTGTCGGGGCGCAGCTCCCGCACCCGGGCGCGGAAGGCAGAGGTGATCACCTCGGCTGCCGCCGAGGGCTCCACCCCCAGCACCGCATACAGGTCTCCACCCTGGTCCCGTGCCGGCATCCCGCCACCTCCTCGCCCACTGCGAGCTGTGACTTCACCCTTACTTGCCTCAATCCTGAGATAAAACTTGAGTCTCATCTTGTCAAGATTTGCTGGGGGGAGGTATAGGGGTTTCAGCGGCATTCCGGGCTCCCGGAGCCCGGAATGGGCAGACCGCCAGGTGGAAGGAGCTGCACGATGGCTGCGCTCATCCGCACCGATCCCTTCCGGGACCTCGACCGGCTCACCCAGCAGCTGTTCGGCTCCCTGGCACGGCCGGCCGTCATGCCGATCGACGCCTATCAGTGCGCGAGCGCAACGTGCTGACCGTGCGCGGAGCCACAGCAGATCGAGAGCTGAGATCCCGCCCCACGGGAAGCAAGCAGAAGAAGTGACACATAAGGAGGGAATACAGGTAGACAACAGCAGACCGCAGCATCCACGACATGACCGTGGGCCGCCGCACCCTGAACGTCGTGTGGCGGGCCACAGCGGGCGCTGAGCGGCAGGAGTGAAGACCACGGCTGTGTTCCTCGCCTCCCATTGGGAGAACGGCTGGGCCGTGACGGAGATCAAAGGGGCCCTGCACACCACCACGGCCCGTGAGCTGTGTGACTACGTGGCCGCCGTCACCGCCAAGCACCGGCACTCGCTCAACCTAAGCGTGGACCTGTCCGAGCTGACCTGGGCCGACACCGGCGGCCTGGCTGCCCTGATGTCCGTCAGGGCCATGCTGGAGGAGGACGAGGGAGAGCTGCGCCTGGTCTGCCCCGAAGGGCGGGTGGAGCGGCTCCTGCGCGACAGCGGACTCGCGCAGGCGCTGCCCGTCCACCCCTCTCTCGAGGCCGCGCTCACGGCGCCCCGGACCACAGTCGCCAACCGGATGGGAGGTGCCGTGCCGTGATCACCGAACTTGCCGTCGAACGAGTCGAATTCATCTGCGGCTCGTGCTGGCACAGCTGGAGCGTCGACTACGACGTGCAGCGCTACCGGGACGCGCTCGATGCCGAGTGGGAGGTCTTCTACCGCGACAACACGGCGGTTCCCTCCCCCTACACGCCGCAGGGCGCTCCGCCCTGCGAACACTGCGGCCGGCGCTGGGTCGGGCGCCTCGTGGCCCGCCGCCCCGTGCCCCTGCCCGACGACGAAGGGCCGCGCAGCCGCGTTCCGGCCGAAGGCGGGCACCGCCCCGAGCGGCACACCGCACCGATGCTGCACGCCGCCGGCCATCCCCAGCCGCACGCGCGAGCCGAGCATCCGTCCACGGAAACGTCCTGATCGGCCAGTCGGCCCGGGACGGTCACCGCATCCAACCCGCACCTGCCCTCGTACGGCGCGCATCGCACGGGGGCAGGGCTCACTGCCCGAGCTGGGGTCACTGTCCGGACGTGATCTCGATGCGGCGTGGTTTGGTGGCTTCCGCCTTCGGTACCTTGACGGTCAGCACACCGTTGTCGAGGGTGGCCTCGACGTTCTCGGGGCTGATGTCGCCGGGCAGCGCGGCGCGGTACTCGAACCGGCCGCTCCAGCGGGTGCCGCGGCGCAGCATGCCGGTGCGCTCGCGTTCTTTGAACTCGCCGGTGATGGTCAGTTCGCGTTCGGTCATCTCGATGTCGAGGTCCTCGCGCTTGACGCCGGGCACCTCGACTTCGACGAGGTAGGCGTCATCGGTTTCCGACAGGTCCGCCAGCGGCGACCAGGCCATGCCCTCCGTCAGGGGCCCACGGCGCCGCCCATGGTGGACTCCAGTGGGGTCCCCATCCTGCCGATGAGATCGTTGAACTCGGCGAGAGGATCCGTGCCCAGCCCGGGAACCGCCGTTCAGCCAGGGGCCCGCCGCGTCGCACAGGCAGTGTCATCGTCCCTCACCTCCACACAAACGCACCTTCTGTCACTTTCAACGTATTCCTGGCGGTGCTTCGCGGCACGGCCGCATCCCGGCCGCACAAAGCAGCGCTGTGGTCGCACTCGTGAACTGTGTGAGCTGCGACATTGCCAGCGGGAGCGGCCGGCGCCCACGATGAGGCGGACGACAGACGTCAAGGAAAGCAGCTCCTGATGGGTGATCATGTACATGTGCGACTCAGTCAGGGGCTGAGCGTGTCGGAAGAGGGGGAACTGGTCGAGTACTCGCGTTGCCGGTGCGGTGCCACCTTCACCAAGGTGTTCGATGCCGACGGCGGGGAGCCGGAGTACCCGGGCCGGTCGTCCTGATTCGTGCCTGTGTCAACGGGGCCGGCGCTCACGGTTGATCGCGGGTCGGGCCATCGTAGGGGCGGACGACCTGCCCCGAGTCACAGGGGCCGCGACTGTGCTCAGCCTCGGGGCTGGTGCGCGTTCGCGCTCTCTGAGGCCTGTGACCGTCCTGGACATTCGAGTGGGGCTTTCAGCGGTGTGCCGACGACGGTTGTACGTAACTGGCCGCGCGGTGACCAAGACGACTCGGCCGTCACACGCGCCCTCACCCGGACGGTGGAACCGCCGGCAAACTGTCTCCGCACCTGCGGCAGCGACTAAAGCCGGGCTCCTGTGCCGTGGGGCCCGCGGGGCGAGCGCGCTCCCAGGCGGGTGATCTTCGCGCGGTCCGCGCAGGATGATCCCAGCTGCTCAGCCGCAGGAGGACGGCCGGCTGGGCAGCCGCTCAACCCCCGCCCGACACCGCATGCAGGGAGCAGCCTCCCATGGCGATGACGCAGACCTTGATACCGGTGCTGGAGGATGCCCGCCACGCTCATGCCGCAGCGCGTGACCGGCTGCGGGCGGATGCGGCGCTCGCGCCGCCCGGCGCCCACCGGCAGATGCTTGAGCGCGAGGCCGATGAGATGCAGGGCCGGGTGCACCGCATCGAAGGCCATGTCCGCGGACTGCGGCCCCGCGGCCTGCTCGGCGGCGCGGCCGACATGGCGCGGTTCGCCGCCCGCACCACCTTCAGAACAGCCATGCTGCCGCTGGCCATCGGGCAGAAGACGGTGACAGGGGTGATCCACGGCCGAGGGCCGGCCGACGACCAGCAGCTGCTGAGGAACACCGAGGACGAGTACGCCGCTGCTGCCCGGGCCCTGGCCAGCGCTCTGGCCGGCGAGGTCCTCGCCGACCAGGCCCAGGACGACAACACCCTCCACCTGCTGCAGGAACTTCGCAGCCGGGACCAGGAGCTGCTGGCGCTGCTCGAGGACAGGCTCGCTCGGCAGGCCCGAACCGTGGCCGCCGCAGTCGACGGCTTCCGCGTGGAACAGACGACGAACGGCGGCCTCACCCATGCGGCCACCCGCCCGCTGCGGGCTGTCGCCGACCGGCTGCGCCAGGCTGCACGCCCCGGGCAGAGGCCCGAAGACGAAAGGTCGGTGGCGGAGGAGCCGGAAGTGACCGCCGCGGCCGAGCAGATCCAAGGCGCGGTCAGCAGCGAGGAAAGCCTGCCCATCGTCGGCTTCAGCCAGCTCAGCGTGGAGGAGATCGAGCGGCGCATGCCCTCTTTGTCCGAGTCCGACCTGCGCGTTCTCGAGGGATACGAGCGCACGCACGCGCGCCGCAAACATGTCCTGGAAGCCATCGAGCGGCTGAGCTCCGGCCGGCCCTGACGCACAGCCGCGCCCCGCCGAGCCCCACCCGCTGCCAAGGCCACACCGTCGCGAGCGGCGCGGCTCCTTCGTTCTTGAGCCGCGCTCCCGGCGTGCAACGCGGTCGCGCGGAAATACACCGGTGTCATTCGTGGTTGACTCTGCTCTCCTGTCGGCTGCCGGCCACGGCGGTGACCGCGCAGCACAGGACGCCTCGCCGTCTGAAGACCCCCCGCTACCCATGGGGCCGACGGTGAACGGGGCCGCATCCCGCTGGAGCCACGGTCGACCTGGTACGTCCAGGGCGAGGCAACCGGCCTGGGCCCGGTGACGGTGGCGTATGAGCGGCAGGGGTCCGGTGAACCGGTCGTGCTGATGCACGGCCTGGGATGCCACCGGCAGACCTGGGACCCTGCCATCCCGCTGCTGACCGACAGCAGGGAGATCATCGCCCCGGACGCCGTGACTATACGGAGACACCACACGCTGGACCTGCAACCAGCAGTGATCGACTGTCCGCAAGTGCCCGTCCCTAGCCGCAGCAAGGCGGTACCCCGGCCACCGGGAATGCGCCCGCCCCCGGAGGACGCCGAGCACCCGCCCGTCGGCGCTGAGGCCAAGATCCGGACCATTCCCGGGCCATCAACCCGCCCTACACCTCACGGAAGGCTATTTTGGCTGGTCAGCGCTCCAGGCAACCTGAAACGACGGCTATCCGCTGTAATTAGTCGGGTTCCTCAACGTTACTGTCCGACATCGTCGGCTGCGGGCCGCCTTCGCTCTGGGCAACAAGGGTGAGCCCAGCGTCCATGCTCGCCCACGTAGCTCGCGTGACCAAGCAGGTGCTGAACCTCGTGGAGCGGAACCCTGTACGGCCCTTCGCCGTGAGCGGGGTGCGGATGAGCTGGGCTCAGTCCTCGTCCTGGGCGCGCTGGTAGAGCTTGGCGATGTCGTCGTCGAAGTACGCGGCGTAGGAGACGTCGTCCTGGTCGCCGCCGCC
>NZ_JBEPBF010000154.1:0-21587 GCF_040298985.1 Streptomyces sp. NPDC001093
TCGGCGACGGCTCGGCGCTGTACTCGGTGCAGGCCCTGTGGAGCGCGGCCCGGCATGCGGCTCCGGTCACCTACGCCCTTCTGGACAACGGCGGTTACGCGGCCGTCCGCGCGCTGGGCCGCCGGATCGGGATCGCACCCGTCCCCGGCACGGACATCACCGGCATCGACTTCGCGGCCCTCGCCGAGTCCCTCGGCTGCCCCGCGGCCCGCGCCGAACACCCCGACGAGCTGCCGGCCGCGCTGGACGACGCCCTCGGCCTGGGCGACGGTTCGGGTCCCTTCCTGCTGCACCTGCGGGTCGCCGGCAGCGCGGGCACCCTGTACGAGCCCTGGGCCGGGTGAGGGATGCTGCGCCTCGACTCCGTCAGCCGGCACTTCGGCGACACCCGCGTTCTGGACGGCATCAGCCTCACCGTGCCGGACGGTCAGCTCCTCAGCGTGGTCGGGCCCTCGGGCTGCGGCAAGTCCACGCTGCTGCGCACCATCGCCGGGCTGCTGCCCGCGCAGGAGGGCACCGTCACGGTCGACGGGACAGCGGTGAGCGGCGTACCGGAGCGGCTCGCGGTCGTCTTCCAGGAGTACGGCCGCTCGCTGCTGCCCTGGCTCACCGTCCGCGACAACGTGGCTTTGCCGCTGCGCCGCCGGGGCCTTCCCCGCGCCGTCCGCCGGGCCGAGGCCGAGACGATCCTCGAACGGGTCGGTCTGCACGGGGTCGCCCGGCGCCATCCCCGCGAGCTGTCCGGCGGCATGCAGCAGCGCGTCGCCATCGCCCGCGCCCTGGTCTGCCGGCCCTCCCTGCTGCTCATGGACGAGCCGTTCGGCTCGCTGGACGCGGGCACCCGCGAGGACCTGGAGGACCTGCTGCTGGAAGTGCACCGGACGAACGACACGACTATCGTGTTCGTCACCCACGACATCGACGAGAGCGTGTACGTCGGCGACCGCGTCGTGGTCCTCTCCCCTGGGCCCGGCTCCCGCGTCGTCCGCGACCTGCCGGTGGACCTGCCCCGCGAACGGGACCAGCTCAGCACCCGGAGCCTGCCCGGGTTCGTGGCACTGCGCACCGAGGTCGGCAAGGCGGTACGCGGCGCTCCGCCGGGAGGGGCGGGATGAGAAGGTGCCGCGATATGGCGTCTGCCGTCTGCGGCCCCGTCGTGAGCGTCGTGCCGTACGCACAGGAGGGGTGACCCCCGGGTCCGGGAGTCACCCCTCCTGCTTCAGCCGGGGCGGTCAGCGCAGGTCGCACACCTTGACGGTGTAGATCCCGCGGCCGTGCGTGGCGGCGTACAGCGTGCCGCCGTCGGGGCTCGTCCTGAGCTGGAGCACGGCGACTGCCGGCAGGCTGCCGATCCGCTGCCAGGTGGTGCGGCCCGGCGCGCGGTGGACGACACCGAGGTCGGTGGCGACGGCGAGCCCGCCGTCCGCCGTCACCAGCGCGGAGTTGGTGGGCACGTCGGGCAGGTTGGCCGAGATGTCCTTCCAGGTGGTGCCGCCGTCGGTGGACTCGAAGACGTGGCCGACGCCCGCGCCGGGGCCCTCGGTCCAGTGCCGGGAGAAGCCGTTGACGGTGAGGAAGACGTGGTCGCCGTTCTTCGGGTCGACGGCGAAGCCGCTGAGGTAGCGGTTGGGCACGGTCCCGTCGACGGGCAGGCTGATGTCGTGCCAGCCGGTGCCGTCCGCGTTGCCGACGGCGATGCCGCGGGCGAAGCCCTGGTTGTTGCAGGGGCCGCACCAGGCGGCGTAGATCTTCCCGCCGGAGGCGGCGACGGCGGTCGCGACCCGGCCGGCGCCGAAGTCGTGGACGCTGGTCCACTCCGTGCCGCTGCGGATGGCGTAGCCGTGGGTCTGCACCCAGATGTGCCGGCCGCCGGCGACCCAGGTGTTGCCGTCCTTCAGGTCCGCCGCCAGCGGGGCGATGAAGCGGGCCTCGCTGGTGGCGTTGTCGGGCGGGGCGACGGAGTACGAGGTGGCCTTGCTCGGGTCGGTGGCCCAGCTGCCGTCGTTCACGGCGCAGTTCTGGGTGACCTGGACGGCGAGGTAGACGTACTCCTGGGCGATGTTGCAGCCGTTGGCGGGATCGGTGAGGGTGTCGCCGCCGTCGCCGCCGAAGTTGGAGCCCATGACCTTGTCGTCGCCCCGCAGGATGGACTGGCCGTTGTCCTGCAGGCCGCCGGTGACGGACAGGCCGCCGTGGTCGAGGTCCTTGCCGATGCCGACGGAGTAGTACTGCAGGGTGTCGATGGTGCCGTCGTTGAGGGACGTCCAGTCGGTGGCGTGGCCGGAGGCGTCCTGGGAGCCGTTCACCGGGCGCTTGTAGACGCCGCCGTCGTTGCCGACGTAGACGAAGCTCTTGCCGTGGTAGCGGCCGATCGCCACACCGTGCTGGTCGGAGTGGGTGGTCGGGTTGCAGTCACCGGTCTGCTTGGCCGGGTCGATGCTCCAGCAGGAGAAGGTGAAGTTCCAGTACGGGCCGACCGTCGACCAGTCGGCGCCGCCGTCCTTGGTCTCGTAGACCTCCTCCAGGCCCGCGTACACGTGCTGCGGGTCGGCCGGGTCCACGGCGAGGAACTGGTTGTACCAGGCCTGGACGCCGGGCATGTAACCGGCCGTGGTGAGCGCCGAGTTGTCGGCGGCCAGGCCCTTGTAGTCGGCGATCTTCGTCCAGGGGCCGGTCGGCGAGCCGGACTTGGAGACGTAGATGCCCTCCAGGCCGCTGTCCGGGTTGGTGCTCAGCTGCTCCGGGGACTGGTCGATGGCGTAGTAGCGGGAGCCGTCGGCGGAGCGGGCGAAGGTGACGTTGCCGACGTTGCCGGCGTCGGCCGGGAGGTCACCGAGGCCGCTGGTGATCCGGGTCCAGGCGCCGCCCGCCTTGGTGTAGAAGCCGTTGTAGTCGTCGCCGCTGCGCCAGCCGACGGCCAGGACCACCTTGGAGGGGTCCGTGGGGTCGATGGCGATGTCGTTGGCGATGTTCTTGTACGGGGCGTTCGGGTCGTCGGCCTTCGCGCCACCCGGCAGGAAGTCGGGGTTGGGCGCGAACTCCAGCTTCCAGGGGCCGCTCAGCTGCTTCGTGGAGTGGCTCCACACGCCCTTGCTGGTGGCCGCCCACACCGTGTCGCCGCCGAAGCGCAGCTCGTGGATGGTGGTGCTCTCCAGCTCGTCGCCGCCGACCCGGCTGCGCGTGGAGAAGGT
The DNA here is from genome assembly GCF_040298985.1 of Streptomyces sp. NPDC001093. Classification (NCBI taxonomy): domain Bacteria; kingdom Bacillati; phylum Actinomycetota; class Actinomycetes; order Kitasatosporales; family Streptomycetaceae; genus Streptomyces; species Streptomyces sp. NPDC001093. The sequence goes on from NZ_JBEPBF010000154.1 coordinate 3,192, forward strand.
GCCGTGGTGCGGGTGCGTGAGGACGTAGACGCCGCTGCCGAGGTAGGCGTCGGCGTTGGTGGTGGCCTCACCCGTGCCCAGCCACAGCCGGCCGGCGCCGTCGAGGGCGAGGGCGCCGGTGGACTGGGCGGGCAGCCGGTCACTGATGGGCTGCCAGTGTCCGCCCCCGCTGCGCGAACGCCACACCCCGCCGCCGGCGCTGCCCGCGTAGACGTAACCGTCGTCGGCGGCGGCCACCGCCGCCATGCGGCCGGTGACGTTCCCGCCGCCACCGCTGGAGTTGGAGTCGATGTCGCGGTAGCGCGGATCGTCGGAGTTGTACGGCAGATCGGTGATATTGCGCCAACTGCCGCCCGTGGACTTCAGGTTGCCGAGACCGCGCCAGGCGGCGCCGTACGCGCCCGGCGCGACGACACCGGGCGAGGTGCGGGCCTCGGCGTACTGGTCCGCGCCCTCGGCGATCTCGTCGGCCTCGTTGCCGCCGTCGCCGTCCGCCGCCACGTGCGGGGACATCGCACCCACCGACTGCTCGCGTTCCTTGGCCAGTTGGGCCAGGGCCCGGACACCGAAGGGGCTCACCGACCGGCCCGAGGCGGCGGACGGGGGTATCGCGACGAGTGCGGCGGACGCGGTGAGCGCGCAGACGGTGAACCACCGTCTTCTGTGGGTTGGTACGGACACCAAGGACCTCCCAGGGTGCAGCGACACTGCTGACGCAGGAGACCCGATCACGTTGGCGTGAAAACGTCCGCCGCTTGGTGAAGTTTTGACGAGCACCTGCCAGTAGCTACCGCTCCGGAAGGCGATTCCTCCGGGCGGCCGGGGAAGCCGCGATGCCCTGACTGCGCACCCTGCCCATCGTCTTCAGCAGCCGGTCGGCCGGCTCGCGCAGCTGCGGATGGGCGTTGACCGTGTTCCGCAGCCCGCGCACCGGTCTGCGCCACAGCCGCTGGGCCAGCGCGACCGGGTGCGGACGGGCCGCGAAGCCCTCGGCGACCCGCAGTTCGCGGGTCTTGAGCCAGTCCTTGTACTCCTTGTCGCCGCGCCCGAGGTCCACGAGGGTCACCCCGTGCCGGGCCGCCGCCTCGGCGGTCCGCAGGTGCATCATCAACCCCGGTGAGTAGTACTGCAGTTCGGGATCGTAGGCGGTGAACCAGGCCGCCAGCACGGTGCTCGAGCGGGGGCCGAAGTGGGCGGCGACCGGCCGGTCGCCCGCGTACAGCACGGACAGCACCCCGGTGAAGTGCTCCTCGCGGACGCGGAAGAGATGGTCGACCAGGCCGACGATCCACGGCCGGGAGAACCGGTCCATGCGGCCGGTCCTGCGGTACTGCGCGGACTTCCACCGCATGAGCGTGCGCAGGACCTCCGGGTCGCGCTCGTCGAACTCGAACCGCACCTCGCCGACGTTCCGGCCGAGCCGGCGTTCCTTCTTCAGCGTGGTCTTGGCGAGGCCCGGGTAGGTGGCGCGCAGCCACTCCGGGTAACCGCCGTCGCCGGGCTTCACATCGATCACCGGCGAGGCGAAGGTGCCCGTGATGTGCGGCGCGAACGGCCGCTGTTCCTGGACGAGATGGTCGAACTCGAAGATGCTGAGCCCGCAGGCCCGCAGCAGTTCCCCGGCGTTCCAGGTGACCCCCGGCCGGTGCACGAGGGCCTGGCAGTCGGACAGTCCGAGCCCGATGGCCCGTCCGGCACCGAACGGGCCTCGCTCGTACGGGAAGAACCCGGCGGGCTCCCCGCCCTCGCGCAGGACCGCCACCCGGGCCCCGCGCCGGTACCGGCCGACGCCGATCGCGAACTCCGGTGCGAGGAAGGGATTGGAGTACTCGGGCGACTCGTCCATCGCGCGGTGCCAGGCCCGGCGCAGTTCGGGCGTCAGCTCGCCGGGTCTGTGGATGGTGATCTCCACCTCAGTTCGACCGCCCTTCCACAGGCTCCGCGAACGGTGTGCCCGAGGCGGCACAGGCCGGTGAGGCGTGTGAGGCGTGTGGATCATGGCTCATGGATCGCATGGGCGACCGCTCCCCCCATGACGCGCCGAGCGCGTCCTCCCACTGGTTCCGATGTGCGCCGCATCCCCTCCGCACGCGACTGCTCAAACGTCGCGAAACAGTACGCACACTGTCAAGGGTGCCTCAGGCGACGGATGATCCGCCACGGGTCCGGCGACATCGTGACAAGTCTGGTGCTTCCCGCGCCGACTTCGCCCGCCGTACGCGCACGCTCCAACCACGAAAGGCGGTACGGCATGTCGTCCACTGCCCGGCACGGTGTGCCCGGAGGCGCGGACGGCGGGCGGCGCCCGCACGGCGGCGCTCCGGCCCGCGGTCTTGACATGAACCTGCGTCAGCCTCGAGTCTTCCTGCTTGAAGTTGCTCGATTGACGCTCGTTTCGAGCGCTTGTGAGCATCAAGAGCAAGAACAGTCAGTCCGCAGTGCTGCGAGGGGAGCTGTTCCGCCGTGCAAAGACCGCGAAGACTGCGCCACCGTGTGCCGTGGTCCGCCTGGGTACCACTGGGGCTGGCCACCGCCCTGGCGGGAACCCTGCTCGCCGCCCCGGTGCCCGCCCGGGCCGCCACCACCACCGGCGCCGTGCTCGACCCCGCCCACGGCAGCGTCAGCTGGCAGAGCCCGGTCTACGCCAAGGGCACCGGCGGGGGCACCGAGAGCTGCCCGGACGCCGCGACCGACCCGGACAACAAGGTCTGCGACCGCTTCGACCTCACCGTCTCGGTGCCGGACGGATACTGGGACGACAACCCCGAGGGCGGCGTCCCGCTGGCGGTCAAGTGGGAGAAGCCCTCCGACGACTTCGACCTGTACGTCTACGACGACCACGGCACGCAGGTGGCGTCCAGCGCGGGCACCGCCGATCCGGAGGCCACGGTGATCCCGCGGGCGTCGGGGACGTACCACGTGGTGGTCGTGCCGTACGACGTGCACGACAACTCCTTCACGGGCACCGCGTACCTGCCCGCCACCACGGACGCCGGCGATCTCACGTCCTTCTCGGGCGGCGACGGCAGGTACACCATCAGGGCCGGGCAGCTCACCGCGCAGGCCGACTTCCTGACGGGAGGCCGGCTGCGGCTGCAGGCCGACCCGTCCGGCTCGCTCAGCGATCCGGCGGGCACCGCCATCGTGCGCAAGGAGCCCGCCCCCGAGCGGCACACCTCCTCCTTCGACGCGGGCGACTACTACGGCATCCGCTCCCCGCAGGCGGTCCTGCGCGTGTACAAGCAGCCGCTGCGCTTCGGGCTGTACAGGCCCGACGACCGGACGCGGATCTGGCAGGAGGACAAGCCGCTGCGCTGGTCGACCGGTGGCATGCGGCAGAGCCTGGTGCGGGGCGCGGACGAGCAGTACTTCGGCGGCGGCGAGCAGAACGGCAGCTTCTCGCACCGCGGGCAGACGATGTACGTGGCCAACAGCTTCGACTGGAACGAGGGCGGCTACAACAACTCCCAGCCGTTCTACCTCTCCAGCGCGGGCTACGGCGTCTTCCGCAACACCTTCGCACCGGGCGTGTACACCTTCGGCTCGCCGGTGACCACCGGTCAGCAGGAACGGCGCCTGGACGCCTACTACTTCCTCGGTGACGCCAAGCAGGTCATCGGCAAGTACACGGCGTTGGTGGGCAGGCCCTTCATGCCCCCGGTGTACGGCCTCGAACCCGGCGACTCCGACTGCTATCTGCACAACGCCAACCGCGGCGAGCGGCACACCCTGGACGCGCTGAAGATCGCCGACGGATACACCGAGCACCAGATGCCGCTCGGCTGGATGCTGGTCAACGACGGCTACGGCTGCGGGTACGAGAACCTGGAACAGACCGCACAGGGCCTGCGGGACCACCACGCCCAGCTCGGCCTGTGGACGCAGGACGGCATCGACAAGCTCGCCGACCAGGTCAAGGCGGGCCAGCGGGTGGCCAAGCTGGACGTGGCCTGGGTCGGCAACGGCTACAAGTTCGCGCTGGACGCGTGCGACGCCGCCAAGAAGGGGATCGAGGACAACAGCGACGCGCGCGGTTTCGTGTGGCTGCCGGTGTCCTGGGCGGGCGCACAGCGCTGTGGTGTGCTGTGGAGCGGCGACCAGAAGCTGTCCTGGGACTACATCCGCTGGCAGATCCCGGCCTACGCCGGGGCCACCATGTCCGGCATCGCCTACGACACCGGTGACGTGGGCAGCATCTACCGCCACGACGCCAAGATGTACGCCCGCGATCTGCAGTGGAAGGCGTTCCTGCCGGCCATCATGACCATGGACGGCTGGGCGACCGACCTGACCACCAAGAAGCCCGCCGACCAGCAGCCCTGGCTCGACGGCGAGCCGTACACCTCCGTCAACAGGAAGTACCTGCAGCTGAAGGAGCGGCTGCTGCCGTACATGTACACACTCTCCGCCGAGGCCGCGAAGACCGGTGTCGGCGCGGTGCGTCCGCTGTGGCTGGAGTACCCGCAAGACCCGAACACGCTGTCCGACCAGGCGAAGTACGAGTTCCTTTCCGGCCCCGACCTCCTCGTCGCGCCGGTGTACCAGGACTCCGACACCCGCGACGGCATCTACCTGCCGAAGGGCACCTGGACGGACTACTGGACCGGCCGTACCTTCCAGGGGCCGACCACGCTCAACGGCTACCACGCCCCGCTCGACACGCTCCCGCTGTTCGTGCGCGAGGGAGCGATCGTGCCGATGTGGCCCAAGGGGACGACGAGTTGGCAGACCCGCGACCGGCACGAGCTGGACTGGGACCTGTATCCGGCGGCCCGCGGCACGAGCCACTACACGCTCTACGAGGACGACGGGGTGACCCGCGACTTCGCCCAAGGCGCCGCCGCCATCCAGCGGGTGTCCCTGCACTCCGACGACGGCGGGACGACCGTCTCGGTGGGCGCGAGCAGGGGCGGCTACGCCGGCAAGGTGGACGCCCGTGCATACCGGTTCACCGTGCACGGCGACTCGGCGCCCGCCCAGGTCCTCCTGAACGGCCGCCGGCTGCCCGCCTCCGACTGGTCGTACGACGCCGGCACGCACGTCACGACCGTCACCACGGCGAGCCTGTCACTGGACCGGGCCTTCACGGTGCGACTGGTCGACGGGAGGTAAAGGAATCGTATGGTCTAGTCCAAAGAGCGCGTTGGTCTAGTCCAACTTATTGACGTGACCGCAACAGCTCCCGGAGGGTGGGGCTCCCCGCCCGGGGGACCTCCCCACCCCCACCCTCTGGAGGCACGCAGTGAGACGTCTTCGGGCATGTCTGGGCGCGGCGGCGGCCGTCACGTTCGCCGCGGCGGGCACGACCGCGCTCGTCGCGAACAGCGCCTCGGGCGCGACGAGCGCGTTGAGCAACCGCTGGTACGCCGCCGCCCCCTATCTGATGCCGCTGGACAACGACCCGCCGGACCCGGCCGCCATCATGGACGCCACCGGCCTGAAGGCCTTCCAGCTGGCCTTCGTCCTCGCCCCCAACGGCGGCGGCTGCTCGCCCACTTGGGGCGGGACCGCGCCCGTCTCCTCGGACACGGCCGTACAGTCGATGATCGGCACGATCCGCGCCAAGGGCGGTGACGTCTCGGTCTCCATCGGCGGCTACGGCGGCACGAAGCTCGGCCAGGCCTGCGCGGACGCCGCGTCCACGGCGGCGGCCTACCAGCAGGTCATCACCAAGTACGGGCTGCACGCCATCGACTTCGACCTGGAGGAGCCGGAGTACGAGAACACCGCGGCCATCAGGAACGAGATCGGCGCGGCCAAGATCCTCCAGCAGAACAACCCGGGGCTGTACGTCTCGGTGACGACGGCCGGCACCGCGGACGGCACCGGCTGGTTCGGCAAGCAGATGCTGCTGGAGGCCAAGTCCCAGGGATTCACCCCGAACAACTTCTCCATCATGCCGTTCGACGGCGGCTTCAGCGGGGCGGCGAGCCAGACCAGCGCGCTGACCAACTTCAACTCGATCCTGCAGTCGACCTTCGGCTGGGACCAGGCGACGGCGTACGCCCACGAGGGCTTCTCGGGCATGAACGGCCGCAGCGACTCGGGCGAGTACTTCACCCAGGCCGACTTCCAGACGGTGCTCGACTACGCGACGAGCCACAACATGGACCGCTTCACGTTCTGGTCCCTGAACCGCGACCGGCAGTGCAGCCCGCCGGACAACGGCGGCCGTACGTCCGGGACGTGCTCCAGCGTCACCCAGAACTCCTGGGACTTCGCGAAGTACTCGGTGCAGTTCGCCGGTGTCACCCCGCCCACCCCCACACCGACACCGACCCCCACGCCGACGCCCACCTCCTGCAAGCCCGCGTGGAGTTCCACGGCGGTGTACACGCAGGGGAACGAGGTCTCGTACAACAAGCACAACTGGAAGGCCAAGTGGTGGACCCAGAACGAGGTGCCGGGCGCCTCGGAATGGGGGCCGTGGCAGGACGAGGGCGCCTGCTGAACACCTGCCGGACCACTTGACGTGTTTGGTTCAGACCTCTAGCTTCTCGGGTCACCAGCGACCAAGGATGCGTTCAGCGTTCATCATGCTGAACGCATCCGCCGGTCCGGCCTTCGGTTCGCAGAAGGGACCCCCACATGACCCGATCCCGGCTCCTCGCGGCGCCGACCACCGCGGGCCTCGCCCTGGCCCTAGCCCTCCTCGGCAGCCCCAGCGCCATCGCCGCCGACCCGCGGGTCGCCCCCGGCGGCAACTTCGACCTGTCGGTCTGGGAGCTGCAGGAGCCCGTCGGCTCCCCCGGCAGCCCCACCACCATCCCGTCGTCCCGGCTCCAGGGCCCGAACGGCTACCAGGACGCGTACTTCTACACCGACACCCGTGACGGGGCGATGACCTTCTGGGCGCCCGAGAAGGGCGTCACCACGCCGAACTCGAACTACGCCCGCTCCGAGCTGCGCGAGATGAACCGCGACGGCAGCGCCGCCGACTGGGCGCTGTCCGGCTCGCACCGGATGAGCGCGACCCTGCGGGTGGTGTCCGTGACGAAGAACGTGTGCGTCGGGCAGATCCACCTCGGCAGCGGCGGCTCCTCCACCAAGCCGCTGCTCGAGCTGTACTACCACGCGAACGGCGACATCGTCCTCGGCACGGAGAACTCGCCGTCCGGCGGGCAGACCGCGCACGCCGTGGGGCACGTGTCGGTCGGCAAGACGTGGAGCTACACCATCGCCGTATCCGGCGGGAACACCGTCGACCTGACCGTCAACGGCACCACCACCCACTACGGCATCCCGTCGTCGTTCCAGCAGTACAAGCAGTACTTCAAGGCCGGCTCCTACAACCAGTCCTCCTCGGACAGCACGACCAACGGCGCCCGGGTCGCGTTCTACGGCCTGACCGTCGCCCACGGGTGACACGCCGCCCGACCTGCGCGACTGGTGCAATCGGCCGTACGGTCGTAGCGTCGGTTGCACGCGGTCGGACACAGCACTACGGGTGGGAGCGACCATGCGCGGATCAGTGTGGGCAACGGCGGTCACCCTCGCAGCGGGCGCCCTTCTGCCGGCGGCCATGACCCCGGCATCGGCGAGTCCGCCGACAGCGGCCGTCAAGGCCGACACCCCGCGCCCCGTCCTCGTCGACTGCATGTGGCAGCAGAACGTCCGCCCCACCGACTTCATCCTGGCCTGCGGCGACGGCAACAGCCGGCTCATCGGGCTCCACTGGTCGCAGTGGAGCCCGGACGAGGCGACGGCCAGGGGTGTGAACATGGTCAACGACTGCAAGCCGTACTGCGCGGCCGGCCGCTTCCACGGCTACCGGGTGACCGTCCGGCTCGACGAACCCAAGGCCTGGAAGAAGGATCCGCACGTGCAGCACTACACGCGGATGACCCTCACCTACGCCGATGACCGGCCCGATGGGTTCAAGCAGGTCATGACCTACCCGCTCTGGGACTGAGCGCCGGCGAGCGGGTAGGTGCCGGGCGCCGTGTCAGGCCAGCTCCACCAGTAGGTCGCCACCCTCCACCTGCTGGATGCGGTTGATGGCCAGCCGGGACACCCGGCCCGCCTTCGGCGCGGTGATGGTGGCCTCCATCTTCATCGCCTCGATGGTGGCGACGGTGGCACCGGCGGCCACCTCGTCGCCCTCGGCCACCGCCAGGGTCACCACACCGGCGAACGGCGCCGCCACGTGGCCGGGGTTGGCGCGGTCGGCCTTCTCCGTCACCGGCACGTCCGAGGCCGCGGCGCGGTCGCGGACCTGGATGGGCCGCAGCTGGCCGTTGAGCGTGGACATCACCGTGCGCATGCCCCGCTCGTCGGCCTCGCCGATCGCCTGCAGCTCGATCAGCAGCCGGACGCCGGGCTCCAGGTCGACGGCGTACTCCTTGGCCGGGCGCAGGCCGTAGAAGAACGCCTTGCTGTCCAGCACGCTGGTGTCGCCGAAGGCCTGCCGGTGCGTGTCGAACTCCCGTGTCGGGCCCGCGAACAGCAGCCGGTTGAGGGTGGCCCGGGGATCCTTGGCGAGACCCTCGCGGTCCTCGGCGGACAGCTCGGGCGCCGGCTTGGGCGCGGTCCGGCCCTGCAGCGCCTTGGTGCGGAACGGCTCGGGCCAGCCGCCGGGCGGGGTGCCCAGCTCGCCGCGCAGGAAGCCGATCACCGAGTCCGGGATGTCGAACCGGTCGGGCGTCTCCTCGAAGTCCTCGGGCGAGACACCGGCGCCGACCAGGTGCAGGGCGAGATCACCGACCACCTTGGAGGACGGGGTGACCTTGACCAGACGGCCGAGGATCCGGTCGGCGGCGGCGTACATGGCCTCGATGTCCTCGAAGCGGTCACCGAGGCCGAGGGCGACGGCCTGGGTGCGCAGGTTGGACAGCTGGCCGCCGGGGATCTCGTGGTGGTAGACGCGCCCGGTCGGGGAGGCGAGGCCCGCCTCGAACGGCGCGTAGATCTTCCGCACGCCCTCCCAGTACGGCTCCAGGTCGCCGACGGCCTGCAGGTCGAGCCCGGTCGGACGGTCGGAGTGGTCGGTGGCGGCCACCAGCGCCGACAGCGACGGCTGGGACGTCGTACCGGCCATGGAGGCCACCGCGCCGTCCACGGCGTCGGCGCCCGCCTGGATCGCGGCGAGGTAGGTGGCGAGCTGGCCGCCGGCCGTGTCGTGCGTGTGCAGATGCACGGGCAGATCGAACTCGCGGCGCAGCGCCGAGACGAGCTTGGCGGCAGCGGGGGCGCGCAGCAGCCCGGCCATGTCCTTGACCGCGAGGACGTGCGCGCCGGCCTCGACGATCTGCTCGGCCAGCCGCAGGTAGTAGTCGAGCGTGTACAGCCGCTCGGCGGGGTCGTTGAGGTCGGCGGTGTAGCAGAGGGCGACCTCGGCGATCGCCGTGCCGGTCTCCCGTACGGCGTCGATGGCGGGGCGCATCTGGCCGACGTCGTTGAGGGCGTCGAAGATCCGGAAGATGTCGATGCCGGTGGCTGCGGCCTCCTCCACGAAGGCGTCGGTCACCTCGGTCGGGTACGGCGTGTAGCCGACGGTGTTGCGGCCGCGCAGCAGCATCTGCAGGCAGATGTTGGGCACCGCCTCGCGCAGGGCGGCCAGCCGCTCCCAGGGGTCCTCGGCGAGGAAGCGCAGGGCGACGTCGTAGGTGGCGCCGCCCCAGCACTCCAGGGAGAGCAGCTGCGGCAGGGTGCGGGCGACGACCGGGGCGACGGCGAGGAGGTCCTTGGTGCGCACGCGGGTGGCGAGCAGGGACTGGTGGGCGTCGCGGAAGGTGGTGTCGGTGACACCGATCGTCGGCGACTCACGCAGCCGGCGGGCGAAGCCCTCGGGGCCGAGGTCGACCAGCAGCTGGCGGGAGCCGGCGGGCGGCTCGCCGGCCGGCAGCGGCGGCAGCTTGGTGACCGGGTCGAGCAGGTCCGGGCGTTCGCCGTGCGGCTTGTTGACGGTCACGTCCGCGAGGTAGGTGAGCAGCTTGGTGCCGCGGTCCGCGGAGGAGCGGGCGGTGAGCAGGTGGGGGCGCTGCTCGATGAAGGAGGTGGTGACCCGGCCCGCCTGGAAGTCCGGGTCGTCCAGGACGGCCTGCAGGAAGGGGATGTTGGTGGCCACACCGCGGATGCGGAACTCGGCCACGGCACGCCGGGCGCGTCCGACGGCCGCCTTGAAGTCCCGGCCGCGGCAGGTGAGTTTGACCAGCATCGAGTCGAAGTGCGCGCTGATCTCCGTACCGGCGTGGGTGGTTCCGCCGTCCAGGCGGATGCCGGAGCCGCCCGGGGAGCGGTAGGCGCTGATCCGGCCGGTGTCCGGGCGGAAGCCGTTGGCGGGGTCCTCGGTGGTGATACGGCACTGCAGGGCGGCGCCGCGGAGGGTGATGGTGTCCTGGGCGAGGCCGAGGTCGGCGAGGGTCTCGCCGGAGGCGATCCGCAGCTGGGCCTGGACCAGGTCCACGTCCGTGACTTCCTCGGTCACGGTGTGCTCGACCTGGATGCGCGGGTTCATCTCGATGAAGACGTGGTTGCCGGCGGGGTCGAGGAGGAACTCGACGGTCCCCGCGTTGCGGTAGCCGATCTCGCGGGCGAAGCGCACCGCGTCGGCGCAGATCCGCTCCCGCACCTCGGGGTCGAGGTTGGGGGCGGGAGCCAGCTCGACGACCTTCTGGTGGCGGCGCTGGAGCGAGCAGTCGCGCTCGTAGAGGTGGATGACGTTGCCCTCGCCGTCGGCGAGGATCTGCACCTCGATGTGGCGCGGGTCGACGACGGCCTTCTCCAGGAAGACGGTCGGATCGCCGAACGCGGCATCGGCCTCCCGGGACGCGGCCTCGATGGACTCGCGCAGCTGGGCCGGGTCCTCCACCCGGCGCATGCCGCGCCCGCCGCCGCCCGCGACGGCCTTGACGAAGACGGGGAAGCCGATCTCCTCGGCGGCGCGCACCAGTTCGTCCACGTCGGTGGAGGGCTGGGAGGAGCCGAGCACGGGTACGCCGGCGGCCCGGGCGGCGGCGACGGCGCGGGCCTTGTTGCCGGTCAGCTCCAGGGTGGCCGCGCTCGGGCCGACGAAGGTGACGCCCGCCTCCTCGCAGGCGCGCGCGAGTTCGGGGTTCTCGGACAGGAAGCCGTAGCCCGGGTAGACGGCGTCGGCGCCGGCCCGGCGGGCGGCGCCCACGATCTCCTCGACGGACAGATATGCCCGCACAGGATGCCCGGGTTCTCCGATCTCGTACGCCTCGTCGGCCTTCAGCCGGTGCAGCGAGTTGCGGTCCTCGTGCGGGAACACGGCGACGGTGCGCGCGCCGAGTTCGTAGCCCGCCCGGAACGCGCGGATCGCGATCTCTCCACGGTTGGCGACCAGCACCTTGCGGAACATCCTGGATTCCCTTCAGCTGCCTGTCGGCGACGAACACCATGGTGTCAGCCACGCCCTGCCGTACCTCGCGGCAACCTTAGGGGGTGGCCGCTCGTGTCGACGTGCGAAAACCATCACATTGACGGGGTGGGCGGCGCCACAGGCACGAGCAGGGTTCGATCAGCACTCCAGGGAGGTCATCGCCGTGTCCTGCGACCGTTCCTGCGCCCCGGTCCGCGGCCGTTCGACGCTCGCCGGCACGGGCACGGTCCGGGGCGGTGCGGGGGCGGGGACGGGGACCGTGGGTGGTTCCGTGGGCGCGGGTCCGCGGTCACGGACGGGCAGCAGGGACCGCGGAACGGCCCGCAGAAGGTTCCGCAGTCGTGCACGGCGGCCGTGCAGCAGGCCGAGGACGATCGCCGAGGCCACCGCGATCAGGTGCTCGCGGCCGGCCAGGTTGGGTACGGCGATGGACTCCCACACCATCGAGCCGCCGGTCAGGGTGAACACCACGGGCGCCCGTTTCACCACCGAGAGATAGGTGAACAGACCGACGACGGCCGCGGACGGTCCGGTGTCGAGCACCTCGGCGTACTGGTGCGGCAGCCCGAAGCCGCCCCAGCCGGGACCCAGCGCGATCATCACGCGCGCGGTGAGCGTGCCGGCCAGGGTGGTGGCGTAGGAGATCGCCAGCGTCCGGGCCCGGCCCAGGGCCAGTTCGGCCCAGGCGAAGGCGAGGAACAGCTGGGTGATGCCCGCCCACACCGGCAGATCGAGCGCCGGGACGTACAGCGACACGGGTGTGCGCAGCAGCGACAGCCACAGCGGCAGGTCGGCCCTGACGCCGCCCAGCCGGGTCACCCACACCGCGCCGAGCGGGTGCTGGGCGATCGCGTGGAAGAAGATGACGCCGAACGCGGCGACGAACCCCAGCAGCAGCCCGGACAGTCCGCGCCGCGTGAGGCGCCGTACCGGTTCGACGACGATGGCGTGCCACTCGCCCCGCAGCGTGCGCCCGGTGAACCGGACCAGCCGTGCGAGCAGTGCGCGGCACCACTCTGTGCGCGCTTCAGTCGTCATGAGGCACGGCAGCCCATCGCCTTCGGCTCCCCCGTCATGTGCATCGCCCCCTTCACCCCGATCCCGGTATTCCGGCCGCGGGGTGTTTTTCGGTCATCCACCCGTATCGGCCGCCATCGTATAGATGTACGGATCTCTCCCGGCCGGCCCACCCCCGCGTGCGGGTCGCGGCGCCCGCGCGTTCAGCCGCCGGTGCGTGCCTCGGTTCTGGTGAGTGCGATCACGACATGCGTCATCGTCACCTGCTGCTTGCGCCGCTGTCGTTCCGACATGCGCCCGGTCCCTCCCCCGGTGTGGGTCTCTGTGGTGGTGAGACCCGATCGGTGACAGTTCAGCGAGCCGGGAGGCGGTCGTCAAGATCCTTTGCGGATGCGTGGGGGTGTGGGAAGACCCACAGGTCCGAATCGGCGGAATCCGGGCCTCAGAGGCAACCTCCGCCCCCTCGGATCCGTCCTCCAAAGCAGGCCCCTTCAACGGCTCGGCGGGGCGCCCGTGCCCGCGGTGCCGGAGCCGCCCTCACGAACTCCCCTGTGATGACGGCCAGTTCATCACGGCTCGGCAGGGCCGGGACGGCGGCAACAACGCGCGCTTCTCCTTCGGCCACGGCGACCGGCATCGAGGACGTCCCGGACCGGCTGTCGGACATCCACCTCGCCGTGCCCGCCCTCTGATCTCGCGTCACCTCGGCCGGAGGAGATCGCCTCCACCATGCAGCGGACGGTCGCGCCCGTCGTGAACCTCTGCACCCGTCCGGAGCAGCGCGCCCTCGTGCCCTCCGGCCAGAACGACCAGTTCGAGCTGCCGGTGCGGCTGCATTCCTGGCCGGGCCCGGAGCGTTGCTTGACTTGGAGAGCGCTCCAACTCGTAGCGTCGCAGACGTACGGCACGCGAGGGCACCGACCCGTGCGCCGTACGAAACGACCGTCGAATGTGCAGGAAAGGCTGGGACATCACATGCAGAAGCGCAGTCTGCGGGACCTCCAGGTATCGGCCATCGGCCTCGGATGCATGGGCATGTCCGCCTTCTACGGCTCCGCCGACCGGGAGGAGGGCATCGCGACCATCCGCCGGGCCCTCGAACTGGGCGTCAACTTCCTCGACACCGCGCAGGTGTACGGCCCGCTGACCAACGAGTCACTGGTCGGCGAGGCGATCCGCGGGCACCGCGACGAGTATGTGCTCGCGACCAAGTTCAACTACCGGATGGACGACGCCGTGCCGGGCGACATGAGCACCGTCGGCCGGCAGGACGGCTCCGCCGAGCACGTGCGCAGCTCGGTCCACGGATCGCTGACGCGGCTGGGCACCGACCACATCGACCTGTACTACCAGCACCGGGTCGACCCGAACGTGCCCATCGAGGAGACCGTCGGCGCGCTCGGCGAGCTGGTCGCCGAGGGCAAGGTGCGGCACATCGGGCTGAGCGAGGCGAGCGCGGAGACCATCCGGCGGGCACACGCCGTGCACCCGATCACCGCCGTGCAGAGCGAGTACTCGCTGTGGACGCGGGACGTGGAGGCCGAGGTGCTGCCGGCCTGCCGGGAGCTGGGCATCGGCTTCGTGCCGTACTCCCCGCTCGGCCGTGGTTTCCTCGCGGGCCGCTTCACCTCGCCGGACGAGCTGGACGAGAACGACTTCCGCCGCAACAACCCGCGCTTCACGGACGCCAACCTGGAGGCGAACCTGCGGCTGGCGGCCAAGGTGAAGGAGATCGCCGCCGAGAAGGACGTGACGCCGGCCCAGCTGGCCATCGCGTGGGTACTGGCCCAGGGCGAGGACCTGGTGCCGATCCCCGGCACCAAGCGCCGCAGCTACCTGGAGCAGAACGCCGGTGCGGTCGGTATCGAGCTGACCAAGGACGATCTGGCCCGCATCGACGCGGAGCTGCCTGCGGCGGCGGGTGAGCGGTATGACGAGGCCGGGATGAGGGCCGTCAATCGGTGAGCGCCGCCCCTTACGGGATGCTGCACGTGCGGCGTCTCGCGCACTCACCGATGCCGGGGCGCGTGGCGGTGCGGGCTGCCGTCGCGAGGTCCAGGTCGGTGGTCTCGGGGGCGAGGAACTGGAAGCGGCCCCTGCGCGAGCTGGGCGCCGACCGCGCCCTCCTCCCGGCGATTGCGGCGGGAGGAGGGCTCTGTGGGGTCCGGTTCTGGGGTGGGGGCGGGGCTCTGCGGGGTCCGTGTGCCGTTCTCGCCGCCTCCGTCCCGTGACCACCGCGAGATCCAGCGCCGCCGCCAGTGCGAGGACACCGCACACCACCGCGAGGACGGTCAGCGGGCCGCCGCCAGGGCTGTCGCCCGGACCGGAGCGCGCCGCCCAGATGGCGAAGCCGGCCGTCGCCGCGGCGAACAGCGGCAGGAAGACGGCGGACAGCAACTGGCGCAGCCGCAGGGCGCTGCGTGCGGTGGCCGGTTCGGTGCCGGTGCGCGGGAAACGGTGACCGAACGCTCCGGAGCGCGACCGGGAGTCCGGCACGACCGTGCGGCCGCGGCGCTCGTCGTGCATAACGGCCTCCTTCGGCGGGGCTTCACGGTCTGCTGCCGACCGCGTAGCCAGGACCGGCGCCCGGCAAACCGGTGGCGGTGAGGAAGGGCACGCGCGGCTCAAGTGACGTACGGGAAACGGCCTTTGGCCCCTTCACCGCCTGCTCGGCCGGAGGTTCGTGCCCTGCGGCGCCGCCGGTCCGACGGATGCTGCCCCGGTGTGGGTGTCATCGTGCACAGCGCGGCACCGCGCCGTCCGGCCGCCTCAGCCGCCCGTGGGCTCACCCCTGTGTGTGCTCCCCGTGGCCCGGCAGGTTGTACACGTGGAAGGCCTGTCCGATGACCGGCTGGGCGACGTTCCGTACGCGGACGCCGCCGCTGGTCATGCCGTGCTCGGTGCCGGCGTGGGCGTGGCCGTGCACGGCGAGGTCGGCGCCCGCGGTGTCGATGGCCTCCGCGAGCAGATAGCTGCCGAGGAACGGGTAGATCTCGGCCGGCTCCCCGGCCAGGGTGTCCGGCACGGGTGAGAAGTGCGTCAGGGCGATCCGCACGTCGCAGTTCCGGTCGGCCAGGTCCTTCAGGGCACTTTGCAGGCCATCGGCGCACTGGCGGCTGTAGCGGACGAACTCCTTCATGAGGGGTTCGCCGAACTCCCCGGCGCAGCGTCCGACGAATCCCCCGCCGAAGCCCTTCGTCCCGGCGACCCCGATCCGGGCCTCGCCGGCGGTGACGACGGCGGCCTGGCCCTCCAGGACGTAGGCGCCCGCCTCGCGCAGGGTCGCGGCGACTTCTTCGGGCCGTTCGTCATGGTGGTCGTGGTTGCCCAGGACGGCGACGACCGGCACCCCGAGGTCCTTGATCTCCCGTGCGACGACGGCGGCCTCCTCGGTCGTGCCGTGCCGGGTGAGGTCCCCGGCGAGCAGCAGGACGTCGGCGCACCGGGGCAGCGTCTCGAAGGAGGGACGCAGCGTGCCCTGGCTCTCGGGCGCCATGTGGATGTCCCCTACGGCCGCGACGCGGATCATGTCAGGTCCTCTCCGTGGTCGGGCGAGGAGGTCCCGGCGATGAGGATGTCGCAGTGGACGGGGTGCCCCGCCAGCTCCTCGCGGGCCATGTGGCAGATGTCGTCCCGGCACTGGCTGGACGGCACGGTGCCGGTCAGCAGGATGGCGTCGCCGCGCAGTTCCAGCCGTACGCCGAGTTCTCCGAGGTCCCCGGTGGCCAGACGTTCGGCGAGGTGCGCGACGCGGTAGTCCAGGTTGCCGGCCGCCGACGGGGGCGGCGGGCTCGTGTCGGTCATGGCTGCCCCTCCTGGGGGTCGATCACGTTCAGCCGTTCGAGGAGGAAGAGGAAGGCAGCCGGCATGGGCTGGTCGCCGCAGGCCGCCCGGAGCTCGTCCCAGTCGACCTTCTCGCGCACGGCGCGGGCCACCGGCAGGACGGCCCCGAAATCGCAGTAGTGCTCCGAGAAGGCGCTGATCAGGCTGTGGATCAGGTCGGTCGGGGAGAGGACGGGCATCAGCACCGAGTCGACCGGCAGGACATGGGCGCGTTCCAGCATGTCCTTGGTGACGGGCTGGTGCGCGAGGGAGAAGATGATGTCGACGTTCTGCCCGCGGCAGGTGGTCTTCAGCAGCCAGTCCTCGGGCGGGGTCCGGATGGGGAGGCCGGCCTCGCGCAGGGTGGCCACCACCGCCTCGGCGTCGTCGGAGAGCACGCAGAAGTCGGCATCGTGCTGGAGGTAACGGCTGCCGCCGTGGGCGTAGACGGCCACGCTGCCGGCGAGCGCGAAGGGGTGGCCGGCGCGTTTGAGCAGGGCGCCGATCTCCTTGGTGGCCTCCAGGATCGCCTGGCTGCGGTCCTGCGGCAGCTCCGGCTGCCCCGGGTGTCCCGGTGACGGCGCGACGGGCTGGTCCGGTCCGCCCCCGGCGAGGCGGAGCTCGGTGACCTCCGGTCGCCGGAGTGGGGCGGTGCCCTCCCCGTTGTGCGTCATGGCATCTCCGTTCGCGGCCCCGGCACGCCCGGGTCGGCCGGTTCGGACCCGGGGGTCGTACGGGTACCCGGCGCGATCGCACCGACACGGCGTACGGCCCGCCGGTTCTCGGCGGCCCGCCCGTCCCGACCTGCGGCGGAGTGCCCGGGCAGCACGCGCGGGCCTCGCCCCCGTACCGCTCCGCCGGCTGCCGTGTCACCGGCCCCGCGGCGGTACTCACGTGCATCGCGTCCCGCACAGGCGCACCCTGTAGGAATGAGGCCCCGGCTCAGTGCGGGTCCGCGGCAGCCGTGGCAGTCGGCACACGCTCTGCTGCTGCTCCCGATCCTGCTCATCGTGGTGATCACGATGGTGGACATGCGTGCCCCCACCAGCGTCCACCTCGGCCCGGCCCTGGTGATCGCGCCCGCGATCACCCCTTCCTTCGCAGGGCCCCGGACCACGGCGGCCGTCGGGGGGCTGGCGCTGGCCGCACAGGTCCTCATCGGCTTCACCCACGGCGGGATCGGCACCATGAACCACATCGTGCAGATCATCACCCTCGCGGTGCTGACGGTGATGCTGGTGATCTACAGCGCCCTGCGGGAGCGCCGTCAGGCCCAGCTGGCCCAGGTCCGCACGGTCGCCGAGGCCGCGCAGCACGTGCTGATGTGGCCGCTGCCCGAGCAGATCGGCCCGCTGCGGATCGCCTCGCTGTATCTGGCGGCGGAGGACGAGGCACAGATCGGCGGCGACCTGTACGCGGCGACCCGGTGCGACGGCTCGGTACGGGTCCTGATCGGTGATGTGCGCGGCAAGGGCCTGTCCGCCATCGGCGAGGCGGCGCTGCTGCTCGGCGCGTTCCGGGAGAGCGCGCACCGGCACATGACGCTCGCCGAGCTGGCCGCCCAGCTGGAGCAGAGTGTCACCCGTTACGCGGAGGAACTGGACCCGCCGGAGGAGGCGGGCGAGCGGTTCGCCACGGCGCTGCTGGTGGAGATCCCGGACCGGGATCCGGTGACCCGGATGACCAGCTGCGGCCATCCGCCGCCGCTGCTGCTGAGCCCCGGCCACGCCGTCACGGTCCCGAGCCTGCACCCGTCCCCGCCGCTCGGGGTGCACAGCAGCACGGAGCGCACGCTGGACGTGTTCTCCTTCGAGCCCGGTGACACCCTGCTCCTGTACACCGACGGCGTGGTGGAGGCCCGGGACGCCCGCGGCCGGTTCTATCCGCTCACCGAGCGGGTCGTGCGCTGGACCGACGACAGCCCCGAGGCGCTGATGCACCACGTGCGGCGCGATCTGCTCACCCATGTGGGCGGCCGGCTGGGCGACGACGCCGCGCTGATCGCGCTGCACCGCACGGCCGTCGACCGCCGCCGCCACCACCATGGCCGGGCCGCCGACGCGGACAGCCTCCGGCACGGCTGAGGAAGGGGCCATCGGGGTCACCCCGGTGCGGCTCCACGGGTGCCTCCGACGCGGCGATGGTGGCCGAGGCGCACGCGCGCTGCACGGCCCCTGCTGTCGGACGGGCGTGCGGCCCCGCCCCGAGTGGGGCGG